>JAMOUE010000310.1 GCA_027068235.1 Deltaproteobacteria bacterium
AACAAGATAAAACAAAGAATCTTCTGGGTAACAGCCATCTTCGCCACGTATGCCGGCCTTTTTACCTGTAAGGATTTCCACACCTTCTTCAACACGCTCTATCGACCAGATATGAAACTTGCCGTCTCTAACTGCCTCAATTACCTCTTGTTTCAAGTTGAGATCCCGTACATTGGCCTTGGGAATGATAACACCTTGTGTGGTTGTAAGACCCCTTGCCTTACAAAGATCAAAGAAACCCTCAATCTTTGCACTAACTCCTCCAACAGGCAGTATTTCCCCTTTCTGGCTTACAGCACCAGTACACGCCACATCTTGACGTAAAGGAACATCTGAAAGTGCTGACAAAAGTCCAAACAGCTCGGCCCCTGATGCAGAGTCACCGTCTACCATTCCGTAACTTTGTTCAAAACAGATGGTAGCTGTGAGGCTTAGAGGTTTGTCTTGGGCAAACATCTGCCTTAGATATCCAGAAAGAATCATTACACCTTTTGTATGGATCTTTCCGCTTAATTCTGCCTCTCTTTCAATATTGACGATTCCATCCTTACCAAGGCAGACATTTACTGTGATCCTGCTAGGTTTGCCAAATACAAAATCCCCAAGATCATACACGGCAAGCCCATTAACTTGACCTACTGCACTACCATCTGTAGCAACTTTGATTACATCCTTGACCAAAAGCTCCTGTAGATGCTCTTGATAAAGGCTTGAACGATAGCGCCTTTCATCAATGGCCTGCTGCACATACTTGGCAGTTATATAAGAACTACCTGCCTTGGTTGCCCAAAAATTTGCCTCAACTGCAAGGTCTTCTATGTCTGTTATCTTGAGGGTTAGTTTCTCTCTGGAATCAGCAAGTTCTGCAGCAAACTCCAAGAAACGGACTGCACCTGTCCTGTCAATATCCAAAAGGTTGTTCTTTTTTCTAATGGATGCAAGGAGCCTGAAAAATTCCCGTTGGCGCTCAAGATTATTATCTGTTCTGGTATCTAGGTGTGACTTGATCTTGAACAGCTCCCTAAAATCCTCATCAAAGTTGTAAAGTAGCTGATAAAGATAGGGCTCTCCCATCAATACTATCTTGACGTCAAGCCTTACAGGCTCTGGCTTGAGGCTTTTGGTAGTAAAAAGGCCATACTGTTCACCAGGGTCTTCTATCTCAAGTTTTCCTGTTTTTAGAGCCCTTTTAAGGGCCTCATATGAAAAGGGCCTTTTTAATAGATCTGAGACCTTTAATAGAAGGTATCCGCCATTTGCCTTGTGAAGCGCACCGGCTTTTATCATGGTAAAATCTGTAAAAAGCGCACCAAACTGTGCCTGGCGTTCTATCACACCGAAAAGATTTGGATAACTTGGATTTGCTTCAAAAATTACAGGCTTTGCCTCTGTCTCTGAATTATCCACAAGTACATTCACATCATATCTGGCAAAATTCGGTCCAGCGCCTGGTACAGGAAACGGCATTCCTGGAGGAGGCGTATTCTTTGAAGGCAAAAAATCCTGAAAATGGATTACAACATCTTCAAGTACATTGTCGAAATAAACCTGTAGCCTAGAATATGAAGAATATTTCTCCTTTAATGGCTCAATCAGCATCTGTGCAGTCTGACGCGCCACCTGCCTGTCGAGCTCTTTGAGTTTCTGCTGCACCTCCTGCTCGAGTTGATGAACCTGACGCATGGCAGCACCCATCTCTCTATGGAGCTCTTCACTACGCTTTTTTAAGTCGTCCTGTTGTTCCTGGGGCATCTTGGAGATCTCTTCAGGTGGCAATGGGCTGCCATCCTCCTTGGCAGGTATGACCATCATACCAGTTGGATCTGCCTGAAGCATAAAGCCCTTTCCCTTTACCTTTTTATCAAGCTCTTCAAATATCTCTGTGCGCCTCTTGTTGAACTCCCGTATTACCTCCTCTTTTCTGACAAGGTACGTCTCTCCTTCAAAACTCTTTGGCATATGAAGCTGAAGGTTATCAACGAGCTCGGCCATATCCTTTTTGAGCTGCATACCTAAACCGGGCTCCAAGAGGATGGCTAAAGGGACATCTGGGTCCTGAAAATTGTGGATGTAGCAGATGTCTTTTGGCCTATCTCCATTTCTAGCAGCAAGTTTTTCAAGCTTAGATATTGTCAACTCCAGGGCGCCAGCCTCCTGAAGTCCAGCTACAAAGACGTTGAAGCCAGGATTTTCTATCTCTAACCCTACATCAAGGGCCCTTTCCGCCCGTTCCTGTCCATAAATAGCAAGACTTTCATCCTCCAATTGGCTCAAATATTCAAATTCAAGACTATCTGGCTCTATATTTAACCGAAGCTTGTCAGGAGTCAGCTTTTCCACTTCTTCTCACCTCTATCTCTTTAATCCAAGGTGCGTATAGGCCTTGTCAGTAGCCATCCTGCCCCTTGGAGTTCTATGCAAAAAACCTTCCTGGACCAAAAAAGGCTCGTAAACCTCCTCAATCGTTCCGCTTTCCTCTCCTACCGATACCGCAATGGTATCTAGCCCCACAGGGCCACCATCGAACCTTTTTATTATGATTGAAAGGATCTGTCTATCCATCCCATCAAGACCCTTTTCATCAACATCCAACATAGTTAGGGCATTATCAGCAACATCTTTTGTTATTACACCATGGGCCTTTATCTCTGCAAAATCCCTAACCCTTCTAAGAAGTCTATTGGCTATCCTTGGAGTACCCCTTGATCGCCTGGCAATCTCTTTAGCCCCTTCTTCATCTATGGCAATACCCAGTACAGATGCAGAACGACTTACAATCTCCTGAAGTTGATCAACAGTATAAAAATCAACCCTTAAAAGTACACCAAACCTGTCTCGCAATGGTGGAGACAAAAGACCAGCCCTTGTAGTAGCACCAACCATAGTAAAACGTGGGAGATCTATCTTGATCGTTCTTGCACTTGGGCCTTGACCAATAATCAGATCTAGCTGGAAGTCCTCCATGGCTGGATAAAGAATCTCCTCTACAGATGGACTCAATCGGTGGATTTCATCTATGAAGAGGACCTCTCCTGGCTGAAGATTGGTCAAAATGGCTGCCAAATCTCCAGGTCTTTCTATCACAGGGCCAGATGTGCATCTTATGCCCACACCAAGCTCTTTTGCTATAATGTGCGCCAAAGTAGTTTTGCCAAGCCCAGGGTGACCATGCAGCAAACAATGATCTAGAGGCTCTTTCCTGCGCCTTGCAGCCTCGATAAAAAGGGCAAGGCCCTTTTTTAACTCTTCTTGGCCAACATATTCAGAAAGACTCTGGGGTCTCAAGGTTGGCTCTGCAACTAGATCATCTTTAAGACATACAGGGGATATGGAAGACCTTTCTTCTTCCAAGGAAGATGGCTGGCTAATCTTCTTATATTCCATAATACCTTATCTCACCTTAGAAAGTAGCTGCAAAGCCCTTGTTATCACCTGATCCAACCCAATATTACCTTCTTTAGACAAAATTTCAGCAGTTACTCGTTTGGCCTCATTTGGCTTGTATCCAAGATTCACCAGGGCGGATATTGCATCGTCTGCCAAGACGCTACCACCCTCGTCCGGAGATGAAGATTCCATCTCGGATGAATCCATACCCTCCTTGGCAAGTATCTTTGCCGCCTTTTCCTTTAGATCAACACAAATACGAGCCGCAGTTTTTTTGCCAACTCCATGAACTGAGCGTATTCGTGCAGTATCTCCCTTGGCTATATCAGCAATCAGTTCCTCTGGGGAAAGCACCGACAATACGTTTAAGGCCAGCTTTGGCCCCACTCCCGAGACCTCAAGAAGCACCCTAAATGCCATCAACGCCTTTTTTTCAAGGAACCCATATAAATTGATCTGATCGTCTCTTATGATAAGATTGGTATAAATCTGGACTGTATTTCCTGCCTGCGGAAGCCTAGATAAAAATGAAGATGGCATCTCTATTAGATAGCCCACTCCGCCAACATCAAGAAGAACCGCACCTTCCCAAATGTCTACAACGGTTCCCTTCAGATAACCTATCACTATGCTATCCTTTCCCTGGCGATGATGTTAAAAGGTTCTAACCAAGTTCAAGTTTGATAAGGTCTTGCACCTTTGTTGATTGCACATGACAAAGGGCTACTGCCAGCGCATCAGAGGCATCTTGCGGTGGCGGCTTGGCAAGACCAAGGATTAGGGTAACCATCTCCTGGACTTGATGCTTCTCTGCACGTCCATAACCCACAACTGCCCTTTTCACCTCAAGGGCAGAATACTCAAAAATTTCAAGATCGTTGTTTATGGCTGCCATCAACAGTGCCGCCCTGGCATGACCTAACTTCAAGGCAGCTCCTGCATTTCTCGCAACAAAAACCTGTTCAAATGCTGCACAAACAGGAGAAAACTCTGCTATCACCCGACAAAGACTCTCATAGAGGTGTTTGAGCCTGTCTGGGAAACTCCTCTTAGGACTTGTCCTTATAACCCCGGCCCCAAGAACATTTATGCGCCCATTCTTAGTCTGCTCTATCACTCCATAGCCTGTAGCCATGGAGCCGGGATCAACTCCAAGAACGGGCCCAATTGTCATGGTCAGGCTACCTTTTCAAGTATTTCGTCTGGAATATCAAAGTTTGCATATACGTTTTGGACGTCGTCGTTTTCCTCAAGGGCATTCATAAGGGCAATGAGCTGCTGGGCCTTTTTCTCATCATCTACCTTCACTATATTAGAAGGCACCATTGTAACCTTTGCAGAAAGTATCTCTATACCCTTGTCTGCAAGGGCCTTTTTGACCTTGGAAAGATCTTCTGCAGACGTCTCTATTTCCCATTCACTTCCTGCATCTTGAATATCCTCTGCCTCTGCCTCAAGAGCAGCCGCCATAAGGGTATCTTCGTCTACTTTGTCCTTTTCAACAACGATTAACCCCTTCTTTTCAAAAATCCATGCAACACTGCCTGGCTCTCCAAGACTGCCTCCCCTTTTGGCAAAAATGTGGCGTACCTCGGCAACTGTACGCTGGCGGTTATCGGTAATTGTTTCAACCAAAACCGCCACTCCGCCTGGCCCATAACCTTCGTAAGTCACCTCTTCGTAGGAAACACCTTCAAGTTCTCCTGTACCCTTTTTAATGGCCCTTTCAATGTTGTTTTTTGGCATATTGGCAGCCTTAGCAGACTCGATGGCTGCCCTTAGTCGCGGATTGGCAGCAGGATCACCACCGCCAAGCCTTGCAGCTACTGTAATCTCCTTTATGAGTTTGGTAAAAATCTTGCCTCTTTTGGCATCTTGAGCAGCCTTTTTATGTTTAATGGTGCTCCACTTTGAGTGTCCAGACATTAAATTCCTCCAGTAATCTGATTATCTCTTTGATTAGATTACACAAACCCTTTGGAATTTTAAAGCGCAAAGGGTCCTTAAAAAAAACACACATCTAAAATCTTCTTACACGTTCATAGAATGACTGAAGATCCTTTTTGATAAACTTCTCCACCTTTGCAAGGTTTCTCTTGTGTCTCACCCAGATCTGACGCCTTGCATCCCTTTCAAGCAGATCAAGTACTTTTGAGCGTACCCGTTGCCACAGATCTCTTTCATAGGCGGAATCAAGCTTTACTAGAGAATCAAGGTTGGTGGTACAATATTTTACAAACCGTGGAAATGTAAACTTTTGGAAATATACAGAGCCTCCAGCCACAACCAAAAGGAGCCAGATTAATGGCCAAAGAAAGTTATTGAAGGAGAGAGTACCTGTAGCCAAAGAAAGGATAAACGGCTCTGACGGATAACCTGTAAGGAGATTCATGGCCAGATCGCCCAACAAAAAAGCCAAAATACCAGTGATGCCAAGGGACCTTAGAAAAGCTTTCATCCTTTTTAAAAAAAGCTCCTTAAAGCGCTTCATTGCTTTAATAACCAGTGCAAGTTCCCTGGCCGCTTTGTCAACCTCCTGTATCATGTGGAAAAGACGCATACGCGGCGCCCCTAAGATAGCCTTTTTAAGCTCCTGCCTCTCCTTCTCCCACACCTCAAATTCCTTTGGTATTGCCTTGCCTGGTATCTTTGCATAGGTGAGATAAATACGAGGGATATCTTTTCTACCAGTCATCTGAGACAGATTCCAACAAAGAGTTCCATAAGCCCGAACAAGATCTTCCACGTTCTCACACTCATCGATCCTGTTCATAACAAAAAGTACCCTGTCTTCATCAGATGAGGCCGGCAGTGTAGTACGCAAGGCCTTGTAAGTTTCCTTTATGGTTCCTGCCTTATGAGGATCAAACATAAGGACAATGAGATCAGCAAGCCTTGCAAGTTCACCTATGACCCCGAGGAAATCATAACCCCTATCCTGCTCTGTTACAGAATCGAGCATTCCAGGCGTATCAATAATGGCTATATCCTTTAGTTTTTCACATTGGATCTTTTTCATAACCAGATGAGACAAGAGCTTTTCCCCAAACCTTCTCAAACTGCCAAAAGGCAGGGTCTCATCTGCAACCAGAGTGCTTCCTAGTATGTCACCGGGGCTTTCTTCTTCAGAAGGTGCAGTGATTATCGTAAAACTATCATCAGTTGGCGCCTGACCTGTTCTTTGAATATCCTTCTCTATGAATTCATTTATAAAAGTGGATTTTCCTGATGAATAATTGCCAATTATAAGAACAATGGGCTTCCACTTGAGAGGCGTCAAAAGCTCTTCCATATTGAAGCCATAGCACTCAAACACACCGGATAGCTTCTTAGGAAGTATCTTTTCTATTTTTGCCTTGAGATCCTTGGCATCTTTCATGGAGGCTTCCATGTCTTGGCTCCTAATTAAAAAATAGATTTAATCCATAAATAGATATGTAAAGTCGCCTTTTATCATGAAAGGCGATCAAGGTGCAATGAAGATTCTGGCTTCTCCCACAAATATCATATGTATCTATTAAATCTTTATGTATCTATTAAATCTTTGTGTTATTTATTGGGTAAATGAAAGACTCTTTTAACAAATCCATGAGACCTAAAAGGGTAAATTGTATTGGATTTGATGATGCTCCTTTTGAAAAAGAGCATAAAGGTAGGGTTTCTATAGTAGGCACTGTCTATGCAGCCCACAGGCTTGATGGTGTCCTAATAGGGCATGTCCAGAAGGACGGAACAGACGCTGCTTCACAAATTATAGAGCTGGTTGGCCATTCCAGATTCCATGAACATTGTAATCTAATAATGCTACAGGGCATCTGTCTTGGCGGTTTTAATGTAATAGATGCCAAAAAGATATATAAGGCACTTAAGCGTCCAATACTTATCGTTTCTAGAAAAGAGCCAAATTATCCTGCCATTAAAAATGCACTTTTGACCAAGATCCCAGATGGCAAAAAGAAGTGGGAAATAATACAGAATCTTGGTGAGATGGAACCTTGTTGCAGATGTTATGTGCAAAGGGTTGGGCTAGATCGAATGGAGACAGAAAAAATCATCAATTTTTTCTGCATAAATGGAAACATACCCGAACCCCTTCGCACGGCACATCTGATAGCTGGGGCATTGGGTAGAGGTATGAGTAAGGGGCGTGTTTAAAGATTAGATAAATATTTTAATTCAACATTCTTTCTTCTTTTTTAATCTCTTTTAACTTTTTCTTATAATACTTTATACACTGCTTAATAAATTTTTTCTGACCCCGTTTCGATGCAAGGTTATCACGATCTACAGGTGCATCCCAGCACGCAAGTAATACCAACCTCATGGGCATATTCATGTCCATAAGACAGTTTATCTTACTTTCATAATACTCTTTCTGAACCTGTAGCCTTATCCGCTTGTTTTTTGTTACAGGAGTAACCGGTAACTTTCTTTTAGCAGTAGCAAGATTCATTTGCCCACCTCTTTTATTAAGATTTAAGTTGTTAATAAAGAGTGCAAAATAATTGCCACTTTCATACTAAAAATTTCCCCCAAAATTTATCATTAACAGCGGCAATACAACCGATAAAAGAGATTAAGAGAAAAATTTTTTCAAAAATAGAAAATTTTTTCACATAAAAATGAAAAAAAATGTCACAGTCATAGATCTTGCTACTCAACGCAAAAAGAAAGAGATAATTGCCAAAATAAACAAGATTCCTCCCTTACCTGCTTCAGCCCAGGAGGTACTCGCCATAGTTGCGGAAAATCCAAAGGATGTAAAAAGATTGGAGCAGGTAATTATGCACGACCCTTCACTTTCATCACAATTACTAAAGGTGGCCAACTGTGCTGCATACTATCCCGCCACCAGGATAACAACTGTTCACAGGGCCATAGTATTCCTCGGCTTTGCAGAAGTAAAAAGCCTTGCACTAAGCCTCTCCATTTCCAGTGTATTCAAAAACAAAAACTCCCAAACAGGCTTTGACAGACAGAAATTCTGGGAACATTCCATTGCGGCTGCAATGATTTGTAGGATACTGGCCAATGAAATGGAACTGGAAGAAACCGACGTCTATTTTACCTGTGGCCTACTACACGACCTTGGACGTATTGTAATGGATACATACTTTCCAAATGAATGGAGCCAAATCCTAAACTATGCCCAAGAAAATGAATGCTCATTAATCACAGCAGAAAGAAAGTTTGGCTTTCCTCATAATGTCATTGGGGCATGGCTAGTGAAAAACTGGGAGCTACCTGAAATCTACGCCAAGAGTATAGCCAGCCACCATATTCCACCAGGCCATCCGCATTTCAATAAAGACGGCGCCCTAACCCAGTTAGCAGATGGTCTAAGCCATGAGCTTGGAACCGGGCTCTTTAAGGCTCCTTCGTACAACGATGTTACCATTGCCAATTATCTTGGCTTTGGCAATGAAAAGTTGAATTTCCTTCAGAAACAAATAGAAAAACTGGCCCAGATTGCAGAGGCCATAGCCATGGGGATGATTTAGTGGCCTATAATCTGCTTTAGCCTTCTGCCGCCCTTTGTATATCTATGATACCCTCTGTGCCAGGATACTCCTTTTTGGCATAACAAGTAATATCTGTAAGTTTATGCACAAGCTCTCCGAGGTATTCAACTTGTTTTTCCAAGCGCGCAAGAGACTTCCGATCGGCAAATGTACCAGTAGAACGCAACAACTCGCAGTTTAAAAGTATAGCCTGTAGGGGCTGACTGAACTCGTGTGCAACAGCGCCTGCCATTTCCACTATTCCTTCAAGACGTTGCTGTTCAAGCAGGGCCTTTTGTGCCTGTTTCAGCTCTGTAATGTCCAGCATGAGAACAGCGATCTCTGTTCCCTCTGGCCTCTTGGCAGACGATAATAGGAACCACCTGTCTCTATCTTTGTCATGATATTCAAAGTTGCTTTTACTCTTCCTGCTGGCCAAATCCTTTATGAGGTCCTGACCAAAGGGCAACTTTGGGCTTCCAAGCTGATCCATCAGATTCAATAAATCCCATGCGGACTTGTTGGCCCATTGAATATTTCCTTCCAGATCTATAATTACAAGGCCAGCACCTATGCGAGATATAACCTTGCCCCACAGCTCTCTTTCTATGCTAACCCTACGCTCTATATTACTGATTTCTACTGCCCTTTGGATTATGTCTCTTAACTCATTGGCATCTACAGGCTTCTCTAGATAGGAGAACGCTCCCTGTTTCATGGAAACAACCGCATCATCCACTTTACCATAAGCGGTCATTATGATTACTGGAGTAAATGGAGCTATCTCTTTTATCTTTGACAGTAACTCAACCCCCTTCAGCCCATCCATCCTCTGATCTGTTAACACCAGATCAAAGTCTCCCTTATTAAACAAATCCAAGGCCTTCAAAGGATTATCACAGGCAGTTACATTAAGTCCCATGAGCTCGAGACGCATTTTGAGAACGGTCAAGATATTTTCGTCGTCATCAACAAGCAAAATCTTTTTGGTTGTCATAGTCTTTTAGTTTATCCTTGAATAAATTGACAATTTTCCATGAAAAGACTAGCAAATTATATACCCTGAATAAGAAAAATGAAACAGGCAAATCCAGAGTCTATTAGATATGTAGTCGAACAATTGGCCATAAACATTGGGCCACGCCCAATAAAACTACCTAAGAAACTTTACCAAGCTAGAGACTTTATTGCTGGTGCTTTTCAAAAGTTAAATATGTCAGTTACGCTGCAATCCGTGTACTACAAAGGGATAGAGTACCACAATGTTCTTGCTTGCACACAAGGTCATGATCCACTTGCCAAGAGAGAAAAACCCATTGTTGTAGTGGGCGCCCACTACGATACTGTATCCACTACTCCAGGAGCAGACGACAATGGAAGTGGCGTTGCGGCACTATTAGAAATTGCCAAACTACTAAATCCCTTCTCTTTTGATAATATAGTTTATGCTTCATTCTGTATGGAAGAGCCACCAGTTTTCCGCACAAAAAAGATGGGAAGCTACAGATATGCCAAATATTTAAAGGATATTGGCCAAAAACTCCATGGAATGATATGCCTTGAGATGATAGGATACTTTTCTACCAAGCCAGGTAGCCAAAAATATCCTTTTCCACTTATGAATAAAATGTATCCAGACCAAGGAAATTTTATTGCAATGGTTGGCAATCTTCCCTCAAGAGACTTCACACACAGACTGAAAGAACTATTTCAAAAATATAGTGAGTTACCTGTTGAATCCCTAAACGCCCCTGCCCTAATGATTGGAATAGATTTTTCTGACCATTGGGCATTTCAAAAGGTAGGATATAAGGCCATAATGGTTACGGATACGGCATTTTACAGAAATCCACATTACCATCGTCCAACCGATAGTCCAGCTACCTTAAACTATACAAAGGCTGCCCAGGTGGTGGATGGCCTTAGTGGAGCAATTATGGATATATGCTCTTCAGATTAATCCCTTTTCCACTTTATTCTAACACTTTTCTCACCATCTCCATATTCGAGGCTATATTCTCCCTGATATGAACGCCTTACGGCCTCTCCTATCCTCTTGGCCAGATGAATACCTGTGGTGGTAATTGTTATTCGATTATCATCTTGATCTTGCTCTATTGCCATTATACGTTCGAGAGGATGCTCCAACTTTTCTGCCTTTTCCTCATTACGCACCAGATTAAGTATCTCTTCTCCATGCGTTTTAAGAAAACGTCCTTGCAACTCTATGATACCTGCAGGCATTTTCTCCTTTGTTCTTCTACATGCTGGACAAAGGACCTTGGTTGTTTTGTAGGGTTTTTCCTGCATCCATACCCAGCGCCCTCCTGTATAGACTGCTCCACAATCAGGGCAAAGTGTTGATTCAGGAAATTTTTCTCTGGACTGATACGGATCATGACGCTTTTCTTTTACCAATCTATCCAGCCTACCAAATTTGCCTTTGTCCATAAGCACCTCCATTATACTGAAATAACAAAAGATTTTTCATTCGCTTTTACATTTACAGAAGTTAACTTTAAAAAAGTTAAGTACTTATATTTTTAGATACAAGGAACTGCGTTAATTTACGCTTACTATTTTTTCTTGTAGGTGCCTATCAGAACAGCCTTGGCAAGAATATGGCCTTTCATGGCTTCCTCGAGTTGAACCTTTGTAGGGTTCTCCAAGTCATTCAAAACCGTATCCAAGGCATATAGCTTAAAAAAATATCTATGACGACCAATGGGAGGACAAGGTCCACCATAATCCATTCTATGCCAATCATTCTGGCCAAAACGAACCATAGCAGAAAGCTTGTCTTTACTCTCTGAGATTCCTTCGGGTAACGACCTATATTGTGGAGGTATATTGTATAGAACCAAATGTACCCATGTCATTTGCGGATTGGCAGGGTCTGGCGCGTCAGGATCATCCACTATAAGTGCAAGACTCTTGGTCCCCTTTGGAACATCAGACCATTCCAAGGGAGGAGATATATCCTGACCCTGACAAGTATATTTTTTAGGGATCTCTGTGCCATTTTTAAATGCCTTGGATTTTAACTCAAAGGACATGGCCGTTCCTCCAAAGAAATGGCTAGAAAACAAAACGAACCATACAACATGAAATGAAAGCTGCCTTAAATATTTACCCATAAATATTATCTTATCAAAAGAAGCAAGTATTTTAAAGAAGATTTTGATCTGTTAAACTACTTGGAAAGTTTTTAGAAAATAGATGAGAAAACTTTCATTTTACATTCAGTTTTGAATATTGGAGTGTCTTTTGCTTTACTGGCAATGATCAGAGGTAACATAAAAAGGACTATGTTGATGGGCGATGGATAACTTAGAAAGAGATTAATGCCGTTGCCTTAAAAAATATGCAACTATATAATTTAAGTTAAACAATGCATAAATTTTAAAAGGTAGGATATAAATAATGAAAAATTTATCATCACGTTTTTTGATAATCCTAACAATAGTACTGATGTGTTGGGCATATGTTTCTCCTAATTATGCCTTGGCAAAGTTGGATATAGTCCAACTTGCACAAACAGACTCTGACGATGAATTTTTCACAGTTGCTTTGGGAGAAGATTACGCATTTTGGAGTCATTACGATGATGGAATTTATGCATGGCACACCAATAACCCAATAAATGCCGGACAGAAAATCGCCGACGACCACAAAGTCACCGTACTTTCTGCTTCAGGCAATAAGCTTGCCTGGATTGATGATAGTGACGACATACAAGTTTGGAACGGCTCATCCATTCAGGAAAAAGAAGACGATGTAATAGACAGAATATCTCTTTACCATGAAAATCTTGCCTTTGTTGAGGAAGACCATGAACACTTTTTTCATCAGGACACAGAAATCTTCTTACGCATACCAGGGCAAAAAATCCAAATTACAGACAATGACTATGATGATAAACATCCCTCTTTATACAAACAGACCCTTGCATGGGTTGGAGAACATGATGGAGACAACTTCGATCTCTTTTATTGGGATGGACAACACGCTTACAAACTCACAGATACCGATGGTGATGATCTTGAGCCAAGCCTACACAACGGTGCCATAGCCTGGACAGAATTTGATGGCGACGATTATGAAATCTACTATTGGCAAGGCGGAGCAAACATTCAGATAACCGACGATGACTACGATGACAGATCTCCTGTTATCAAAGATGGGAAGATCGTATGGATAAAAAAGAAAGGCTCTTGCCAGGATATATTCATGTGGGATGGCTTTCAGATAAAAAAGCTGACAGACGGATGCTATGACAAAATCCAATCTTTGGACTTCAACGGCAAGGCCATTTTATGGGCGGCAAGAGAAGATGATGAAAAGGCAGTCTATTATGCATCCCTTCCAGATACGACACGTCCATTCACTGGATGGTGGTATGATCCGGATGAACCAGGAACCGGAGTTGCCACTGAAATCAAGGACAATAAGATCTTTCTTACTTGGTTCGTGTACGATCAGTCGGGCAGAAGCACTTGGTATTCTGCTGGCGGAACCATGTCTAGTCAAGACAGCTTTACAGGCAGCCTTTATTCATGGAAAGGATGGCCTTGGGGAAGTGAATATTTTCAGCCTGTTCCCGATATTGTTGGTACAATAGTTCTTATACTTAACGAATTTCCAACCCGATCCATCACATTTACCATCACTATAGGCAATACTGTGGTTACTAAGACCTTCAAGCCGTTCATGGCTGATTTTGCCCCTGGTCCAGAAGACTCCAGACACCTTACAGGGTGGTGGTTTGATCCTGCCTATGACGGCATGGGGTTCTTCATTGATGCCAGAGGAGGCAAGATGGCAATGGTCTGGTACAACTATCGAGAAGATGGAAGTGCTAGATGGTGGACATCGGAAGGGGTCTTTGCTGACGGCGCATCTACCTATACCGACACCTTGGATGGCTGGCAAGGTGGCCAATGTCCAGGTTGTCCCTACAGATTACCAAACCTGATTGCAGGTCAAGGTGGTACAATTACTCTTAATTTCACAGATAGCGCCCATGCAACTTGTACCGTTGGCAATACGACTCTTAATCTTATAAGATTCGATTTTTAGTAAGATATTATTGCATGCTCTTGGTAAACTTTAACAATAACTCATGGCTATCTCTAAAAATGAGTGGCCATAGGTTCAATCCAAGGGGAAAACAGTGCTAAAGGTATCAAGTTACATCTGTCTATTTTTTATATTGACTATTACCACATGCCAGGCATCTGACTTCACAGGCATGTGGTGGGATACAAGTAAACCTGGTACGGGTGTATTTCTCGACTACATTGAAGATTCTAACGGGATATGTGGTTCTTGGTATTTATACGATGAAAGAGGCACACCCCAATGGGTTACTTTCATAGGTACTGTTACGAACAACACTCTTAATACCTCTTTATATCGATTCACTGGTCCCTCCTTTGGAGGAGCTTGGGACAATAGCATCGTTAGAGGCGAAGCTGTCGGGACAATCTCTATTGATTTTTCAAATCCTCAAACTCTAACGATGGATTACGAGATCGAAAGACAAAGGGGCATATTAAAACTAACAAGATTTTCTACTCAAACTTGCCCAGGATCTATATGGTGGGATATTTCAAAGCAGGGCCAAGGCATTGTACACTTCCACTTTTTAGATTCTTCTGGAAAAGAACAACTCGGACTGGTCTGGTATGTTTATGATATGGAAGGAAACAACATCTGGTATACGGCAACCGCCAGCCCAGGTAACTCTTCCTATGATGTTTGGCAATTTGTTGGGCCCTCTTTAGGAGATAAATGGGACTTAGCTCTTTTACAGAGTGAAAAAGTTGGCATCATTACAGGCAACTTTGATAATTCTATTCAAAATGGAGAAAAACACTCTGTAAGGTTGGATTTCGATATAAAAAGTACTAAAGGCGTACTTTCTTTAGAACCCTTTCTTTGTCCAATTGCGACACCTTGAAGCGTCCATAATAAAAGAAAATTAGCCCCCCAATTCTATAAGTGGAAAAAACATTGGGCTTATCACGACTCTGGACGCTTGATTTGGTTTCATGATATCAGGTAACAAGTAGCTCCCATTAATAAAGAACAAGCTATAGTGGAGGCAGCTAATTGAACAGAAGCATCAAAACATGTGTAAGATATGATGGTAGCTTTATCTTTGGCATTCACAAGCCTAACTACAAGGTAATCAACAGGAGATTAAACAAGACAATAACGGAGTTGGGACGAACTGAGCATGGAGAAATCATACAAAATCATGTCAACTTTCCAGATGGCGACCTTGAAATAACAGCTGCTCAGCCTATATACGAAATCCCAAACGCCTTTCCATTTTGGGGTACAACGTACATACTTGGAGATGTCGCTTCAAAAGTTGTCAATGAACCGTTTCCTGTTTCCTTTGCTCCCAAAGGCAAAACAGACTTTGAAATATGGGATGACTTTAAAAAGGTCTCCTTGAAAGACGTGCCCCGCCCTATTGTACTTGCCATGGCCCAAACCTGTACAAATCCCAATATACTTGTAAGCCTTTTGCCTCTTGCCGCTCAATTTGTTGAAGACAAAGATGGCACAGTAGTTGGGCTTCGTTATGATAAAATGAAAGATGGGTCTGTAAGACCACGCATTTTTGATCATGACCTCTATGAAACCCTGGGTAACAACCCTTGTCTGCCAGATCAAATAAAGCAGGTTATGCTTTTAAAGCCTGGTGTCCAAGGCACAAGTCCTATTGTTGGAGAATATTTGGACAAGGCCAAGTGTCATATCTGGGAATATCTGAGGGCCAACAGCTATATTCCCTGGGGACACTTTGCAGCCAACATGGCTGAAGACTCTATAAGATATTCTGTGAAAAACCTGGACATGGATGACATTACTGGCCTTAGGCATCTTTATTATCAAAGGATTTATATAACCCTTGCAAGCGAACTTGGAATTCCAATAAAAAAACAAGGGCTTTTATCAAGGCATGAATTAGAAGAGATACGATGTGAAATACAAAGTGCATTGGACAAGAGAGGATATGAAGACTTACGATTCAGTTCTACTTTGTGGGGTTGGAATTATGGTTATGATTTCAGCCCTTCTGGTTTCAGGCTTCATGCCTCTCACCAGCAGATACACCAGCAATTTGCACTGATTCCAGATGTTGTGGAAGCTCAGGATGGTGGGATACATAATCGCATTCCAACTTATGCAATTGGAGATATGGTCGCATCTTTTATTGAGCAGTTTAAACAACAATACAAAACCAATTTCTTCGATGCATACATAAAAGCCATATTGACGAATAATCGTACCGATGGCCTAGATGAACCTGAACAAGGGCTTTCTATTTTTAGAGATGAAAATGTGATGCTCTTTGTTCCTAAGGCCCAAAGATTTCATGGAGAGCTACACATATTGTGTCTTGAAAAGGTTGGCAACATCATCGAGGCCAACAATGCTGTACGGAAAAGTTTAGACAAGGCCATTTACCTGGCAGTAAACATACTAGATAGGTTAGGCGCTAGAATGATAACATCTTTTGAATTATCAAAGCGATTCGGAGTGAATATTGATCAGCGCCTAATGTACTGTTTGATTCCAAAGCATCCACAGTCTCCAGGTGCATTCAGTGAACAACAGGCCAGATGGATTACTGGCCACTTTCCTGAAGACTTTGCAAGAAGCTGTAGGCAGATTGTTAGAGAATTACCAGAAATACCAAGACTTGATGATTAAGAAACAGAGTGCCTTTTGTGAACTCACCTGTTCAAGAACTTTTTATTTTTTCGATTGGCCCCCAATCGAACAACTTGGACCGTCTCACGTTGGCACAGGCCGCTTTGGCTTTTTGTTAGAGGTCTTTTTCTGATGCCGACCGGCATCAACGGGGGCACCTCAAGATGGCAATCCCAACTTGGGCAAGAGCCACCTATTAATGGCAATCCATATCACTAAAACCAATAGAAGAGAAAGAAGATTGTCCATGAAATTCATTACCTCGCAAAAAAGGCAGAAGAAAATCTTCTGCCTTAAAGATTATCTTCCTATTGTAAGAAATTCTCCTTATTCGTGACCATGACCCTTTGGCTTTACACCAGTCATTCTATTATACCCTTTTACTCCAATATGGCAAAGGGTGCACCTGGTGTTGGATGCAAAAGCGCTGTCGCCGTCATGACATTGACCACAGTACTTTCCTTCGTATAGGGCCTTCATATTGAAATCTTTATTTTCTTCAGCAGTACCTGCAGCCATCTCAAATGGATCGTCATGGCAGGAATCACAATCTAACCCATTTTCTTCGACATGGAGCTTATGATCAAAAACCACTGCCTTTACAGGTTTGGTGAAGATAATTGGCTCCTGAGGATAATCCTCGTCATCCTCTCCAGAGGCCGCACCTACAGCCAAAACACAACAAAGAAACATTACACAAAGAAATATTTTAAGACCTTTTTCAATCATCTTTTTCCCCCTGTATAATTAATCGTTCATGTAAAAGATACATGGTTTAGCACCTGTTTCTGGTCTTAAGACCCAGACAGCCTTATCTGGCTGGTGTACCAATTTCCATACTTCACTGTTTTTGTCAGAAAAGTCACCGAATACCCTGACGTGTGCAGGACAGGCGGCTGAACAAGCTGTAAGCTTCTCACCTTTTGATAGCCTCGTATCCCAACAGAAGTTGCACTTGTCAATGGCCCTTTTCTCCTCATTAAAGTATCTGGCATTGTAGGGACAGGCTGCCATACAGGTCTTGCAACCTATACACTTATGATAGTGCATAACCACGATACCAGTCTTTGGATCTTTGGTGGTAGCCTTTGTAGGACATACCCTTACACAGGGAGGATTAAGACAGTGATTACAAAGCACTGGCATAAAAATAGAGAACTTTTTCCCTTCATCATCTTCGGCCATCTTTTCTAAGATAGTAGTTCTGTAACCATAATCTGGCACATGATTGGTCTTTTTGCATGCTTCCTTGCACTTTTCGCAATCTACACAATGATTCTGTCTGATGACCATAACGTAATGGGGCTTGTAGGGAGTCTTTTCATAGCCTTCAAGCTCTACCAAGGCATTCGCCTCATCCTCTGGCAGAGGAACAAGGGAGAGAATTGACCCTCCGGCTAAAACGCCTGTTATTTTGAGGCCCAACTTTAAAAATTCCCTTCTTTCCTCATCTGTTACAAAGTTTGGTTTATCGGACCTATTCACCTTCACTTTTATCGTCCTCCTTAGGGAGTGTATTTTTTAACATGCTCGTGTGATTTTAAACGCAAATTCAAAAAAAACGCAACCCTGTTGTTTGAAACCTTTAAAAAAAATCACCCTTTACAGGGCGATTGAAAAATAACTTGGGAATATTAACACAAACTGAATGACTATTCATCAAAAAAATTGGCTTTTATTTGCAATCAACCCAATCCGTTATATTTTTTCTCACACTAGTTAAAGTCACAACTTTTACATGAAATTCAAAAGAATATATTTGTTTGTTATAAATTTGTGCTAACTACTTGTTTATTTGCTAAATATCGTATAGCCTTGAAATAATGGTACCTTTGGTAGGGAGGGGACAAATGAGACGCTTTGTTAGCAAGGTTGCCTATCTTTTCATATTTGCGGCCTTGGCTATTACATTACCAGGTTGTGGTGACAAGGAAAGAAAACTTCCTCGTTATTCCTTGAAACCCATCCCTTTATTTGACTTATCGCGCTCCTATAGCAATCAAAAGTGGAGAAACAATCTTAAATATCTTTATCAGCCGCTTCCCAAACCACTAAAAGATGCAAAGATAGTGGTTAACAAACGGCGTCACACCCTTTACCTATTTTCAGGCAACACTTTGATGCGTATTTACCCTATCAACTTGGGCCCAGATCCACTAAATGATAAAATAAAGGCTGGAGACGGCCGAACACCAGAGGGCAAATATTTTATATGCAATAAAAATTCTAAAAGTAAGTATTATAAATCCCTTGGCATCAGTTATCCGTCCAAGGAAGATGCCCAAAGGGGCTTAAAGATGGGATTTATAACAAAGAAACAATATGATGCCATAGTATATGCAATAGACCATGGCAAAAGGCCTCCGTGGTTTACCAAGCTTGGTGGAGCAGTATGTATTCATGGAGGTGGGATAGGATGGGACTGGACAAGAGGATGTATAGCTCTTAGAAATCCAGATGTCCAAGAACTCTTTGAGGTCACCAAGGTGGGAACGCCTGTAATTATAATAAATGGCTTACCACAAAAAATAAAAAGACAAAAACGTACTACTACACTTATTACTACAGCTAATAGTGAACGGAAACGTATGTCCCTGGATTAGAGCGAGAGGCCTTGGCAAAACGGCCTTTAGGTGCAAAGGGCCTAGTCCAATTAAATAACCAATAGGCATCTCGTGGAGCAAGATTTACGCAACCATGAGACTGTTTCATTCCGAAATTGTCGTGCCAGTAGGCTCCGTGCATGGCTATCCCAGAAAAGAAATACATATGATAGGGCACGTCTTCCAGAAAGTAGTAGTCTATTCCCTTTCTTCCCCCGCTCATCTTGGCCATTTGGACCTTGCCCCAAATCCTGAAAAGCCCTGTAGGGGTCTCAAACTCTGGTAGCCCTGAAGAAATCAAGGTAGCGTAAACCATCTTGTCTCCTTCAAAGGCCTCTAGCACTTGTTCATACAAATTGATATCTATCCACTTGACTCCAGGTGGGACCTTAGAAGGCCTCTGCGGATGGGTGATTAAGGCTACTCTTCGGCCATCCACCCACTTTTGTGATGCAAGCTTCAACCACTTTTGGCCATTTACCATTTTTATCTTTAAAACCTTGACCAATGTATGTTTTTCTAAAAGCTCACCATCAAGATATTCCTGTTTTCCAGGCGTGGCGGAGGTATAGGTATCCAGCACCAACCATCCATAAATTCCATTGAGAGGGTGCTGCCTAAGATCAACGCCCTTAAATTTCGACACATCAAAAAAAGAAAGATATTTATCCTGTATAAACTCGTTCTTGTTTATGTAGTACCATGTATTATTACCCGATTTGATAGCCAGGGGACTTTCCAGAGAAACCCATATAAAACCACCATCAAGATAGCGAACAGGCCTTTTATCTACGAGACTATTCCAAGCCCCTTTATATACAGGAGCTGGCTGTGTAGTCACCTGAGCATAGTTATATGGTAATATTTCCCTATGTTCCGTCCATTTAAAAGATTTATCGGGCAGTATCTTAACTATCTTATCTGAATTGTTGACTTCAGCCTTATTATTAACAGCAGTAGTAGTTGTTGTTGGTGGTGGTGGTGTGTTATTGGTGGTAGTTGTGGAATTGTTGACCACATTGGGTAAAGAAGCCACTACGTCCTTTCCTGACGGCTTCGAGGATAAGACCGGCTGACAGTAGCTAACAGATGGAACAATAATAAAAAGGAATACAATAAAGCAATCTACAACTAGTTGAAACGCAGCTTTCATCTTCTGTTCTCTACCCCTTAATGACAGCAAGTGGTTTTAACCGTGCCACCTTTTTTGCCAATCCAGACTTATGGGTGGCATCTACCACTCTTTCAACATCTTTGTAGGCCTCTGGAGCCTCCTCTGCAGCACCGCGCAGACTTGCAGCCTTTAGTATGATTCCCTTGGCCCTCAGACCGTTTATAACCCCTTTGCCCTTCCATCTTTTAAGGGCAGCCCTTCTTGACATAGACCTTCCAGCACCATGACATGCGCTGCTCCAAGCAAGCTCCTCTCCACTTGTAGTACCTGTAAGGATATAGGAACTAGTCCCCATTGTCCCTCCAATAAACAAGGGCTGTCCCACATCCTTGTATATCTTTGGTAGATCCTTGTGACCAGGACCAAATGCCCTGGTAGCCCCCTTTCTATGCACAAGGAGTTTGCGCATTTTATCATTAACCCTATGCTTTTCAACCTTGCACGTATTGTGACTCACATCATAAATAAGCTGGCACGATGCCTCAGGTATAATCCTTTGAACCACTTGTCTCGTAAGGTGGCCTAGCACTTGCCTATTGGCTAAAGCACAGTTTATGCCGCATCCAACAGCCTTGAAGTAATCACTTCCCTCCTGGGATTTTATAGGAGCGCAAACAAGCTCCCTTTCCCTAATTGGGATATCATACTTTTTGGATGCTGCTCCAAGGATCTGTAGATAGTCAGTGCCTATCTGGTGGCCTAACGCCCTTGAACCGCAATGTATGGATATAACTACATCATCCTCTTCAAGTCCGTAGGCGCTAGCAGCATCCTTATCAAAGACTTCCTCTACATATTGAATCTCAAGATAATGGTTGCCTGAACCAAGAGTGCCTATCTGTCTTTTCTGTCTTTCTTTAGCAGTGGATGACACCTTTGACGGATCGGCATCTCGAACCCTTCCACCTTCTTCGATAAACTCTAGCTCCTCCCTGAATCCGTAACCCTTATCAACGGCCCAGTGAGCGCCATGTATTAGTACGTCATCAAGCTTGTTAGCTGTTAGCTTTATCTTCCCAGTTGAACCAACCCCTGCAGGAATATAACGAAAGAGCTCTTCTATAAGTTCACTAAGTTTTGGTAAAAGCCTCTCTCTTTTTATATCAAGCCTATGACATCGCACCCCACATGAGATATCATACCCCACTCCACCTACAGATATGACACCTCCTTGGTCTGGATCAAAGGCAGCAACGCCCCCAATGGGGAAACCGTAACCCCAGTGTGCATCAGGCATAGCCATGGCACCTTTAACAATGCCTGGCAAACAAGAGACATTGGTGAGCTGAGTATAAACCTTTTCGTCCATGTCAGACAAAAGTCTGCTGTCTGCAAAAATAAAGGCGGGCACTCTCATCTGGCCACTTTTGGGAATCTGCCAAATGCAGTCTGATATCTTCTGCAATCTGCCTTTGTCCATGGCGCTCTCCTTTTAACCCAAACTATACATTGAAAAAGCTCCTGAGAATCTGAACAAGCCTGGCTTACACATCAACCACACACTGGGCAATCCATAACCCTTCCCTCTTCTCAACCAGGGCCTCGGTAAATGTAGCTCCTTTTACCTCTATGCCTCTACCATGCTTCTCCACAGACCACTTCTCACCAATAGCCTTGCCAGAAAGGGAGTTGGCATTAATCACCACACGAAATCGTCCAAAAACCATATGTTTCATATCGGAAATCGAGATGAGCTTGTTTATCCAGGCCACAAAAAGTGCTGTAAGATCAAAAGATGAGCACTCTATATCTATTTCATTACGGCATTCTATTGATGCTGGATTATCTACGAGCAATGAAAATAGGGCGTGGGCACCATTTTCAAAGGCCTCTTCTACGGTGTATCCAATACCTCTTATCCCAATATCCGCAACATGATCAAAGGTCTGCCATCCCGGGCTCAACTTTTCCATTGTTTTTTGCCCCACTCAATCCAACCCCATGTAGAAAGACCAGTAAAGACGACAAAAAGAGCGGCCTGGGCATAAATCTCATGGTAAATGTTTACTGCAATCCAGCCTATATTTGCCAGGGTATATATGGCAAAGCTTGCCCTCTTTTTTTTGATATTCAAAACAGCAGCATAGATACTTATAGCAGTAAGGGTCCATGGCAGATAGGTTGTCATGATATGATGTATGACCTGACCTTTCACTTTAGATAGTTTAACATGGCCTTGAACTGCGGTGTTCCAGCCCTTTTAAGAAGTTGATAAACGATGGTCTCAGTCGGGGCACAGAATATAGAGTTCGCCATCATGAGCGCTACAGCCTGTTTCTTATTCTTCTTATAACGTGAAGATATGGCATCTGTTGCCACCCATGTATAAAAATCCCTTTCAACTGCAGCAATTGCCGTTTGAAATACACAGATATGGGCTTCAACACCACATAGAACAAGTGTATCAATGGCTGATGGCAAACCCCTCAATATATTTTTGAACTCGTTATTGTAAAAACAGTTGAACTCAACCTTGTCCACCTTGAAAAGATTTTCATCAGGCAGAACCACATCTGAGACTATGGGGCCTAATCCCTTTTCATATTGGGTTGTAGCAATTATGGGCATACCAAAAGTTTCAAAAGTCTTTATAAGCAGATTGGTATTTTTTACAACACGTTCTGGCTTTTCAACTGCCTTCATGAGTCGTTCCTGAGGATCTATGACCACCAAACAGGTACGTTTAGGATTGATGATCTGTATCTTTTTCATTGCTGAAAAGGCCTCCTCTTTTTTGAATATTGTACTAAGTAACACAAAAAAAGGCATCCTTCCCTTTCGAAAGGATGCCCCTCTTTAAACTATTGCTTTTAGATGATTAGTGATCTACAGCAGCACCAGCTCCCCTTGGAGTACGGATAGAGGAAACGAGCTCCTGTATCTCCTTTGGAGGTTCCTTGGTCATGGAAGATACAACCCAGGTTACCACAAAGTTTATAATCATACCTATAGTTCCAATGCCCTCTGGACTGATACCAAAGAGCCACTGATCCTTGGTGCCGCCCATAAACTTAAAATAGACGATGTAGGCAGCAGTAAAGAGAATACCTGCCAGCATGCCACAAATGGCCCCCTCCCTATTTGTCCTAGCAGAAAAGATTCCAAGGACGATTATTGGGAAGAAGGAGGAGGCTGCCAGACCAAAGGCAAAGGCAACAACCTGTGCCACAAAGCCTGGAGGATTAATACCAAAATACCCTGCTATACATACTGCGATTCCAATCATTATACGTCCAACCAAGAGACGCTGCTTCTCTGTGGCCTTCCTGTTGATCATCCTGTAGTAGAGGTCATGCGATATGGAGGAGGCGATAACCAACAACAGACCAGAAGCAGTTGAAAGGGCTGCTGCAAGACCTCCTGCTGCAACAAGCGCAATGACCCAGTTGGGCAGATTTGCAATTTCTGGGTTGGCGAGAACCATAATATCCCTGTCAACATAAAGCTCATTTGGAGAGCTAGTAAGCTTGTTGGCCACTATTTTCTGTCCCAATGGACCAGTCTTTCCAGGAACAAACTTTGGTTTTCCAACAAATGGTTTTCCTGCCCTGTACTGGATTATGCCGTCATTGTTTTTGTCAACCCATGCAATGAGTCCGGTCTTTTCCCAGTTTTTGAACCATGATGGTGCCTCAGCATAGGGCTTGTCGTTGATGGTATCAATCATGTTGTAGCGAGCAAAGGCTGCCACTGCTGGGGCCGTGGTGTAAAGAATTGCAATAAACAAAAGTGCATAACCAGCGCTTAGACGAGCAGCGCGCACACTTGGAACGGTATAGAACCTAATAATAACATGAGGGAGTCCTGCTGTACCAACCATGAGGGCAAAGGTGATACAAAAGACATCCAACATGGATTTTGCCCCTGGTTGGGTATATGCCGTAAAACCGAGATCCGTATTTAGCTTATCCAATACGTCTAATAAATACTGGCCCGTATACTGGCCTGTCTGAACAGTTCCACCAAGTCCAATCTGAGGGATTGGAGTACCTGCAATCTTCATAGAGATAAATACAGCAGGAATAAGGTAAGCAGTGATAAGAACCGTGTACTGGGCAACCTGGGTCCAGGTAATTCCCTTCATTCCCCCAAGACCTGCATAGAAAAACACAATGGCCATTCCAATAAGGACACCAGTGTTAACAGGAACCTCAAGAAAACGGCTAAAGACGATACCAACGCCCCTCATCTGGCCACAAACGTATGTAAGAGAAACGAATATGGCGCACATTAAGGCAACAAACCTGGCAGTGTCAGAGTAATACCTGTCACCAACAAAGTCTGGTACTGTATACTTTCCAAACTTCCTCAAGTATGGGGCAAGAAGCAGTGCCAACAGCACGTAACCGCCTGTCCATCCCATAAGATAAATAGAACCTGCATATCCCAAAAAGGATATAAGTCCTGCCATTGAGATGAACGAAGCAGCACTCATCCAGTCAGCAGCAGTTGCCATACCGTTGGCCAATGGAGGAACTCCTCCACCTGCCACATAAAAACCTTTTGTGTCACGCACCCTGGAAATCCAGGCAATAAAGATGTAGAGACTGAATGTCAGCCCTACCATTATGTAAGTCCACGCTAAGATAGACATAGCCTTTCTCCTCTCCTAAATAAGTGTTTTTTTGTTCTTTCCCTTAGACTCCTGTTTTGAACATAGCAAAAGTGAAGGCAATCTATTCATGCACATCATATTCTCTGTCTAATTTCTGCATGTAGGCATAGTAGACAAAGATCAGGCAAACAAAGACATAGATAGCCCCTTGCTGGGCAAACCAGAAGCCAAGAGGAAACCCTCCAATCTTGATGGCATTGAGAGGCTCCACAAAGATGATGCCACACCCATAGGAAACAACGGCCCAGATGACCAGAAGAAATGACATGAATGTCACATTCTTCTTCCAATATTCCTGTAGGTTTTTACTCATAATCTCCTCCTTTTCTTATAAAAATTGGGGTAAAAAATAACAGTGGAATCGTGAATGTCAATATGACAATTATTGACACCCAAGATTCTTATATTTTAACACATTAAAATAAAAAAGAAAAATAATGAGGGATCATTCATTCACAATTAATAGTTGTTAAGAAACCACATAGGCTACCTGGAAAATTGGCGTTACCCATATTGAAAATTCCTTGGCAGGGACAATCTTAATGGTTGCAAAATTGCAAGGTTTCACTTGACAAAAAAGAGGTGATATCTCTTTATAGCTACCAGTGAGAGGTACAGGAGGAAGGAAGTTCTTTATAGATTCTATTTGAGAGCTTTAAAGCAAAGACAAAGCAATTTGTAAAGAGCTTCAATCAAAATTCAACTAAAATTTATAAGATACAGCAAAATCTAATGTAAGGGTATTTTTTAGAAGTAGCCTAAAAATAAATCACTTATGATGAAAGCCTGCTTATTATATTTTCCAGATTGCAAAGAGCCAGCCAATAGGCTTGCCCACTTTTTACAGATTGAATCTGACCAGATCCAAATCCACCATTTTCCTGATGGCGAGAGCCTGATAACACTTCCTGAACGTCTTCCAGAGTGTGTTATAATATATGAAAGCCTCAACAATCCCAACCAAAAGCTGATAGAACTCCTTTTTGCCGCCCGAGGAGCACGTAACAGCAAGGTTAAAAATCTAATCTTAATTGCACCATATCTGGCATACATGCGGCAAGATAAGTGCTTTAGACCAGGGCAAGTTGTAAGCCAAAAGGTCATAGGAACATTTCTATCTGAGCTGTTTGATTCTTTAATAACAATAGATGCCCATCTTCACAGGATTAATAATCTTTCCCAAATCCTTCCAGGATGTAGAGCCATAAATCTCACAACTTCTGCACTTACAGCCAACTTTATTGTAGAACACTTTCCCTATGCACCCTTTTTACTTGGTCCAGATGAAGAATCACTCCAGTGGGTCGCAGGCATAGCAAAAAATGCTGGATTAGAATATGGAGTATGCAAAAAGATCCGTTATGGAGACAAAAATGTTAATGTAACCCTACCAAATGTTAATCTAAGAAACAGACACGTAATATTGATAGATGACATCGCAAGTACTGGCTACACATTGGCAGCAGCTGCCCAAGAACTTAGAAAAAGTGGGATAAACCATATAGATTGCATCATTACCCATGCCCTTTTTGCCAAAGGAGCCCTGAAACTTCTGAAGGAAAGCGGCATAAAACATATCATTACTTCCGATACGATTTCGCACTCCACCAACAAGATCTTTATTGCCCCTATTGTTGCAAAGGCCCTCGAAGATCTTGTATAGAATTTAGGAATTTATATATTTGCCAAAATGGAGCTTTTAAGATCTTGATAAACGGTCAAGCCCATGTCAGAAAATAGAAAGACAGACGATAACTTTGCAATATGTTTGGTAAGTGGTGGCTTGGATAGCTGTGTTACGGCTGCAATTGCACTAAAAGAGTGTAGCAAGGCAGCATTTCTCCACGTGAACTATGGGCAAAGAACGGAAAAACGGGAGTTAAAGGCCTTTGAGGATATAGCCAGATTTTATGATATTCAGAAAAAACTTGTAGTCAGCCTTGAATATCTTGCCCAGATAGGAGGTTCAGCCCTTACTGACCAAACAATAGATGTACCAGAAAATCAACTTTCCAACTCAACCATTCCTGTCACTTACGTACCTTTCAGAAATACCCATATCATAGCCATAGCTGTGTCATGGGCAGAAGTCCTGGGAGCAGGACGCATATATATTGGAGCAACAGAAGTTGACAGTTCTGGGTATCCGGATTGCAGAAAGAGTTACTTTGAGGCATACAACAAGTTGATAGAAGAAGGGACCAAACCTGAAACCAGAATATCCATACATACTCCCTTGATAGACATGACAAAAAAACAGGTGGTTGAGCATGGGATAAAGCTTAATGCGCCTTTACACCTAACCTGGTCTTGTTATCAGAACGAAGACATTGCGTGCGGTGTTTGCGACTCCTGTTTGTTGAGATTAAAAGGCTTTAGGGAGGCTGGCTTCAAAGATCCAATTGCTTACAAGGTGTTGTAATGGAACAATATGAGAAAGAGTGTAGCCCAAAACCACTGTTTGAATGCAAATGTTGCGGCCACTGCTGCCATGGAGTTGCCACAGTCTCTGTTACAGATGCGGAACAAAAAAGAATGGCTAGTTTTCTTGGCATCTCACTAGAAGAATTAAGACACAACTATCTGGTAATAGGAAAAGGCAGCACTTCCATGAAGATAATCAATGGCCACTGCATATTTTATGGAGAAGATGGACTTTGCAAAGTACACCCTGTCAAACCATTTCACTGTAAACGATGGCCTCTTCATCCAAGCATCCTTGGGGATGAAGCTGCATGGAAAGCCATCAAGGCAGACTGTCCAGGTTTTGCCAAAGAGACCACTTGGGAACAGGCCAAGGAGTTAGTAAGGAAGCAATTAAATGGATCTTGACAATATAAAAAAACACGTCTTTGTTAGCTGCCCGTTTAATCTTTTAAAGAAAAAATATCTGCCAATAATCTTGGATCAAAACATAAATCCTGAGATTGGCTTAAACGGCACGATACTAGACACTTACACCTTTAAAGATTTTCTGGATGCCTCTAAGGCATTAAAGAGTAACAACCTTTCTTGCACGCTACATGCCCCTTTTACCGACATCAGTTGTGGGGCAATAGACGCACAGGTTAGGGCTGTAGCACTTGAAAGACTTAAGTATGCAGTTGATCTTGCAGCACTTTTTGAAGCGCACTCCTTGGTGTTTCACTCTGGATGGGAAAAAAAGATCTATGCAGATGCCACAGATATGTGGTTGAGTTTTGCCACAGAAACCATTGAAAATTTATGTGAACATGCTGCAGCCTCTGGAGTACAACTTGCCCTTGAAAACGTCTTTGAGCTCGATACCTACCTACATAAAAAACTTTTTCACGCCATACCTTCTAATCAGCTAGGTTTTTGTCTGGATGCAGGGCATGTCTATGCCTTTTCCAAAACTCCACTGGAAAAATGGGTTGAGGATCTTGGGACAAGAATTAGACATCTTCATCTTCACGACAACAAAGGAGAAGCTGACGAACACCTTGCCCCTGGTACTGGGATAGTTGATTTCGAACTCATCTTTTCTTGGCTTTCAAAACACAACATAAGACCTGTTCTCACACTTGAGGCCCATGACGAGGAAACTGTTATTCCAGGACTTGTTGCCATAGGCGGGTTAATGGAAAGATATTTTGGCAAATAGATTCCTACCCCTTATCAAAGGCAAATTTCACATATTGCATAACATGAAAGGGAAACAATAAAAGGTGCTGATTGCTCTCACAGGGACCTTGGGAGGTGGAAAGTCAACGGTTTTACGCTTCTTTGACCTTTTTGGCGTTAATACCATAAGTGCCGATGAGATAGTTCATGAACTCCTTGAAACACCAAAAGTACGAGACCAGATTCAAAAATACTTTGGAAGGAAAGTCTTTACCCCAAGTGGCAAGATTGACAGAAAGAAACTTGCTGCCAGGGTATTTTCTAACAAAGATGAAAAAAGGTATCTGGAATCTATCCTCCATCCACTGGTATTCCAAACAATCTTTGACAGATACAGCCAGAATCCAAAGGCCATAACGGTGGCTGAAGTGCCGCTTCTTTTTGAAACCGCCACTGAAGACCACTTCAACAAGGTTATAGTGGTGAAGACCCCTATCCAAGTTGTAAAAAAGAGACTTCAACAAAGGGGCATGAGCCACGAAGATATAGAAGCAAGGATGAAGCATCAAATTGACCTAGAGACAAAGCTTGCAAAGGCAGATTTTATAATTGATAATTCTGGCTCTCTTTCCGAAACAAAAAAACAGGTTGAAGACTTAGTAAAAATCTTGAATGCGCAAAACAGAAGCTCATGAAACCTAGAAATCTTCTTGAGGCCAAGGTACAAGAGTTGCTTGGGCTTGTCTGCAACTCAGGGCTTAAGGATAATCCCGTACTATATTGGTTTGTAATCTCCCTAATAGTATTTATATGCTGCACAGTTAGCTATTTGGTAGTTCGTTACATAATAATTCGACTCATTCATAGAGCCCTTCAAAAGACCAAAAACAAATGGGATGATGTTCTTATTAAACAAAAGGTCTTTGTCCCCTTATCCCTTTGGGTTCCTGCCATCGTTTTTAACTATCTTGGCCATTCCATACCTGACTTTCCAGATATCCTTTTAAAACTGGTTTATCCCTTTGTTCTTCTTGATATTGCCTTTGTATTTGACAGGCTTCTATCGGCAGGCCTTGAGATTTACAACATGCATCCTATGTCGTACCGATGGCCAATCAAGGGATACATCCAAATTATCAAACTATTCTTATACATTGCAGTAGGAATCATCATTATCTGTTACCTCCTTGGCGAGTCCCCTTGGGCGCTTCTAAGTGGCCTTGGCGCCATGACGGCACTGCTACTTTTGATATTTAAGGATACAATCCTCTCCTTTGTTGCTGGGATACAAATTGTTGCCAACGATCTCATAAGGTTGGGAGATTGGATAGAGGTCCCACAGTTCAATGCAGATGGAGATGTTATAGAGATCGCCCTTTACACCATTAAGGTTCAAAACTGGGATAAAACTGTTACGGTCATTCCTACCTACAAACTTATATCTAACTCATTCAAGAACTGGCGAGGCATGAAACAGGCCGGTGCAAGACGGATAAAACGGTCAATTCTCATAGACCAGACCAGTGTCAAATTTTGTGATAAGGCCATGATAGAAAAGTTCAAAAAGATCCAGATCCTTAGGGATTACATTGAACAAAAGGAACAAGAGCTTGAAAGCTACAACAAACAACACAACATAGATGAAAACGTGTTGGTTAATGGCAGACGAATGACTAATCTTGGCACATTCCGGGCATATCTAACCAGATACTTAAAGAACAATCCCCACCTCAGAAAGGATATGACCTTAATGGTGAGGCAACTTGCCCCTAAACCAGAGGGCATACCACTTGAAATCTACTGTTTCTCCAGCGACATAAGATGGGCCAATTACGAATCAATTCAAGCCGACATCTTTGACCACGTATTGGCATGTGTGCCCAATTTTTACTTACGGGTGGCACAAATACCCACAGGCCACGATATAAAATCTGCCGGTGTATGGTCATGTGCAAAAGAAGGGTAAAGTGCTTGATATATAAATTGCCTCCAGTGTATTCTTTACCTAAATACTTTCCAAAATCTTTTGACAAGGTTGGCAGCCTTGGCACCATTTAACAAGATGAAAGTTTGTGTTTGTATTTCGTCTTCAAAGGTGATAGGAGCAAAAAATGGCCTCTAAAGGAAGACTAATAGCCATTGGAGATATTCACGGTTGCATAAAAAAACTCAAGAATCTACTGGGGCACTTGTCCATACAAAGTGATGATACTGTAATCTTTCT
>JAMOUE010000311.1 GCA_027068235.1 Deltaproteobacteria bacterium
GCCCTCAAGCAGGGCAGTGAGGACCCCGGCTATATGGAGAGGATTAGGAGGACAGCCCGGGACCAACAGGTCCACCTCAATCTTTTCATCCAGGGCATATACCCGGTCCAGCAGTGCCGGAACCCCGTCGTCCGGATAGGCGTCTGCCTCTTCCGTGGTGGGGGTGTGAAATATGGTCTCGAGGGCCTCGTCTGCGGTCCAGCAGTTGAGGAGCGCCGGAATGCCGCCGTGGGTGGCGCATGTGCCCAGGGCGATCAGGATGCGGCAGCGCTGCCTCATCTTCTCAAGCACCTCCAGGTGCTCTTCGTTGGAGACGGCCCCGGAGACTATCCCGATATCGGCCTCAGGGATGTCCAGATGCTCCTGGCCTCCGCGCTGGCCGTAATACTTGTGGTCCATGAGCACCGGCATGTGGACGAAATCCAGCTTACTTAGCAGGTCCACCAGCGCCTTTCCCATGTTCAGGATCGCTATTTCGCAGCCCGAGCATGCGCTCAGCCACTCCTGTGCAAGGCGTAATGACATAAACGCTCCCCTATCAACAGTCTCTATCTGCTATTATTTTTAATATCTTCTTACAAACACTATCCAAGGCATTCTCAACTTGCTTGGATAAACCAATTTTTATTTCTCTTATTTTAGGATGAATCTGTACTGCAACTATCTTCACTTCTGTACCAGTCTCTTTTTCCAATTCCCAAAGCATATTAACCGTTGGAAATTGATGTAGAGAAAAATCATGTATCTTGACATCTGGTATGTCACCAGGACTTAACTCAAAGATTTGCCCAATACGCCCTTTTTCAAAGGCTACAGCATCCACAACAATAAGCAAATCCGGCCTTATAGAAGGATCAAGAAGATAATCGAAAAGAAACTCTCTAATTCCAGTACCCACATCTTCTATAAATACATAATCAGGCACCTGGTATGCCTTTAACCTCTTTATTACCTCTGGTCCAACTCCATCATCTCCTAACAGCAAGTTTCCGCAACCCAAAACCACAATAGAATATCTTTTTTTTCCAAAATCCATTTCTAAAAAGCCCGTTATCCCGCCTTGTTCCACATCATTATAGCTTTTTCCAATTTGCCATTTTTAAAAGGGCGTAGCCAGCCTTAATCTTTACTTGCCATTATGAGATTGATTTGGCACTCTTTTCAAAAAAATTGACTCAAAGGTGGTTAAGTAAACGTGACTCTTGAACCAGGCCCATCAGAACAAATAACACCAGATAGAGAGATACTTCTCGGTGTCATCAACAGGTTTATAGGTCTATTCTCCAGAGAAATACAACGAGATACCAAGCTCCAGACCTCAAAGGAATATCCATTTGTTGCCATGGATACCAGACAGGTCTTTGAAGAATTGAAGCTAGTAAGAAACTATCTTATGAAAAGGGATGGTAATAAAGAGCTTGACGGATACAGATTTCTGGACATTGGCTGCGGCTTTGGAAACGTAATGCTTTTTGCAGAACAATTTGGCTTTGATGTCTATGGAATAGAAAAGGATGAGGCCTCTCTAAAAACAGCCCTTCGCTTTTTTGAAAAAGAACAAATAATCCCTGAAGATATAACTACATTTAAAGATTATGGTGAATTTGATGTGGTGTACTTTTTTTGCCCCTTAACCAAGGGCGAAAGGGCATTTGAAGAATTTGTAGAAGACAGCCTTAAAACAGGGGCCATATTGATAGGAAACTACAAAAGAAGTAAGAAGATCGAGACGGACAAAAGGTTCAAAAGACTTTCTGACTCTCTGCCCGTCTGGGAAAAGATCATCTGATGAATCCAGTGCCTATGTGTTTATTAGGCAGAAAGGAGTAAAAAATGAGAAGTGACAAGATGAAAAAGGGCATTGAAAGGGCTCCCCACAGATCTCTTATGAAGGCTATGGGATATACTGACGAAGAGATAATGCGCCCAATAATTGGTGTTGCAAATGCCTTTAACGAGATTATTCCAGGTCATATTCATCTTAGACAAATAGTGGATGCAGTAAAGGCTGGCATACGGATGGCTGGAGGCACGCCAGTAGAATTTGGTGGCATTGGAGTGTGCGATGGTATAGCCATGAACCATCTGGGAATGCGTTATTCCCTTGCAAGCCGTGAACTAATTGCAGACTCCGTGGAGGTAATGGCCCAGGCACACCCCTTTGACGGCCTTGTTGTTGTGCCAAGCTGCGACAAGATAACCCCAGGAATGATGATGGCCATGCTCAGGCTTAACATACCTGCCATACTTATCAGTGGCGGTCCAATGCTTACAGGAAACTGGAATGGCAAAAAGGTAAATCTCATCTCTGTCTTTGAGGGAATCGGACAGGTGCGCTCTGGCAAGATGACAGAAGAAGAACTTTGTAGCCTCGAAGATGAGGCATGTCCAACCTGCGGTTCGTGCGCAGGCATGTTTACTGCCAATTCCATGAATTGTCTGTCTGAAGCCCTTGGACTTTCTCTTCCAGGAAATGGCACAATACCGGCAGTATCTGCCAAGAGATACCGGCTTGCCAAAAAGACGGGCATGAAAATAATGGAGCTTGTTGAAAAACAAATAAAGCCAAGAGACATTGCTACTGATGCAGCATTCAAAAACGCCATAGCAGTTGACATGGCCCTTGGCTGCTCTACCAACACTGTGCTTCATGTGCCAGCGATTGCCCATGAGGCAAAGGTTGCCCTACCCTTGGATGTATTCAATGAGATGAGCATGAAGACACCCCATCTGTGCAACATGATTCCAGGTGGGCCACACAGCCTCTATGATCTTGATCTTGCAGGCGGTATTCAGGCCATACTTAACGAACTTGATAAGCTTGGCATCATAGATGGAGACGTAATCACAGCAAGCGGTAAAACCGCAAAAGAAAATTTTTCATCATGTCAAGTAAGAGACCGTGAGGTTATCAGGCCTGTTGAAGATCCCTATCACAAAGAAGGCGGTATCGCCATACTCTATGGGAATCTGGCTCCAGAAGGCTGCGTTGTAAAACAGTCTGCTGTAGCCCCTGAAATGCTAAAACACCAAGGGCCTGCCAGGGTATTTGAATCAGAAGATGATGCCTATAAAGCCATTTTAGAGGGCATGATCAAGCCTGGAGATGTAGTTGTTATAAGGTATGAAGGGCCAAAAGGTGGACCTGGAATGCCAGAGATGCTTTCTCCAACCTCAGCAATCGTTGGAATGGGGCTAGACAGACAGGTGGCACTACTTACTGACGGGCGTTTTAGTGGCGGAACAAAGGGAGCAGCAATAGGTCACATCTCTCCTGAAGCCGCAGAAGGAGGCCCTATAGCCTTGGTCAGGGAAGGAGACACAATCTCTATTGACATCCCAGAAAGAAAACTTGAACTCATGGTAGATGAAGCCGAGCTTCAAAAGAGAAGGGCTGAATGGAAAGAGCCAGAACCCCGTATCAAAGAAGGATATCTGGCTAGGTATGCCAGAATGGTATCAAGTGGTGCAAAAGGAGCAATTGTTGAATAATATTTAGACAAATTTCAAGTGGCCAACTAGGGGCTGATTTTTCTATGTTATTCTTATGTTATAAAGTTGGCCCCTAACCTCTTGCACTAACTTATGGCTGGGCTGCCTTTTAAAATTCTAATTTTTAAAAGCAGCCTTATTTGGATGATTAACGTAGGATGTAAAGCTTATGGAAAAGATAAAACTATTGATCCATGTAGCCCAAAAGGAAAGATGGGATATTGCAGCTAAGAACGCCATCAACTTTTTAAAGAGTGCCAAAGATGGTGAACAACTTGAGGTTGTACTAATTGCAAATGGTGACTCAGTGACAAGATGCACCAAATGTGACAGGGCCCTCTTTGACAACCTCAAGCAACTGGTTCTGGACGGAGGCAAGATCTTCTTATGTGAAAATTCGCTAAGAAACTTTGATATTCCAAAGTCCAGACTCCCTGAAGTCTTTGGAACTGTACCAGCAGCCATTAGGGCCCTTGTAGATTATCAGCGGGAAGGATGGATATATGTTAGGCCCTGAACCTTCCTAACCTTTGGCAACACCTTTTCTTCGCTCGGATCAGGAAACCAGGTCAGGTGCCAAAATCTGAAAAACTCAGATGCATTTATTGAGGAGGGATCTACTCCTATTTTATTGCAAAAGCGCACCAGATTCTCCTTATTACCGCAGATCACATGATAGGACTGTTTCCGTCTTGAATGGTAGTTTTCATGTACGGCAATATTACCCCTTTCTGCCCAGGTAACAGCCTTTGGTATATCGTGGAGCTTGAATACCTGGATTCCAAACTCATCCATAAGGGGCTCTAATATATGGTCAATTTTAGGCAGTTTTTTCTTTTTTCGTGCCAAGATATTGTTGCTCTCCGAGTCTACTGTTAATACTTTAAACCAGTGGCCGTTCAAAATATGGATCGGCTCTTTAGGCACTGATCTTAAACTTTAGGAAACGAGGTAACCATGAGAAGCGCGCGAGTGAATAGAACCACCAATGAAACAGATATTAGCATCTCACTTTCAATTGATGGCAGTGGACAGGCTAAAATCGCTACTGGAGTAGGTTTTTTGGATCATATGCTGACACTTTGGGCTGTTCATGGTCTATTTGACCTTGAGATTCAGGCTCAGGGAGACCTCCATGTTGATTATCACCATACAGTTGAAGATGTAGGAATTGGGCTTGGCATGGCAATTTCAAGGGCAATGAAAGACCTCAAGGGAATAAATCGTTATGGTCTTAAGGTGATTCCCATGGAAGAATCCCTTTGCGAGGTAGCTCTTGATTTCTGTAACAGGCCTTTTTTTGTCTTTAACTGCTCTTTTCCAACGGAAAAGATCGGGGCCTTTGACACAGAACTAGTGGAGGAATTTCTTAGGGCTGTAGTTGTTAACAGTGGCATTACCTTACATGTTAATGTAAGGTACGGAAAAAACAGTCATCATATTGCAGAGGCCATATTCAAGGCCTTTGGCAGGGCTTTAAATCAAGCAACTGGCATAAATCCTAACACCGAAGGAGTGCCATCTAGCAAGGGCATGCTCTAATAACATGACCTGTTGAGCCGCTGCAAAGGAGAAGCCTATGAAAAATAACAAAAAAGGCATAAATATTATCATTATCATCTTCGTTGCTGCTTTAATGACACTGTCAGGCTGTTTCTGGCATTCTTCCAATGTGTCTCAGAAACTGCCTCCTTTGCACAAGATAGCCGTACTGCCAATGGACAGGGCCTCAACCAAACCGGCCTCAGAACGGCCAACTTGCAACATTGTAGGCCGCTCTCTTTATACCAGCACCTATGTAACCCCAGAGGCAGCTCAAAAGGTCACTGACATTCTTTATTCCCTTATTCAAAAAGACAAAAGATTCAAGCCTGTTACCCAAGGGCAATGCATGGGACTTCTCAATGCTATACTACAGAGAAAAGTCAATCCATCCGAGCTTAAGATATTAAAGGCCTTTGGCAAGGATCTGGATGCAGATGCGATACTCTACGGGAAGCTTTACAGATTCAGGGAACGAGTAGGGTCGGAATATGCTGTCAAAAGCCCAGCCTCTGTAGCATTCTCTCTTATTCTAGTAAGGGTTTCAGATGGCAGGGTTCTTTGGCGCTACAGCTTTGACCAGACTCAGCAGGCCCTTACAGAAAATCTGTTCAACTGGAAGTTTTACAAGTCTGAAGGTATGAGATGGGTGACAGCAGAAGAGTTGGCAGCCTACGGCCTTAGACAGGCCATTGAAGAATTGAAAAAGGCTCTACCTTAGATCCTGAGAAAAGACTATTGGTATGGAACTAAAAGGGGGGCAGGTAGTAGAATTTCTGGAAAACCAAAAATTTTTGACATCGGCAGTGCTTACCAAAAAGGGGAGCAGATACCACTGCATTACCCTCCACGGCAAGGAAGTCAACATTTCTCCAAACCGCTTCATCCATATCTCACCAGAGGCCATAAAATCTGGCAATAGAAATGAAATCCTACAGGAACTAAAAAAGATCCACGAATATCGCAAACAACTCGCCAACCAAATCAACATTACCGAACTTTGGGAACTAACACACGAAGAACAAGAGATATGGACACCTAAGGAGCTTGCCGAACTTGCCTTTTCAGGGACAATTGGCCCTGATCACGAAGCAGCTCTTATAAGAGCGGTTATTGATGACCACACATATTTCAAATACCGGGATGGCAACATCCACGCCTTATCGCGCCTTGTTGTGGAAAAACTGCTTGAACAAAGGAAACGTGAGGCAGAGCGCCTACAAAAGCTCATGGCTGGCGGTAGATGGCTTGAAAACCTTTGGAGCGAGGAGGAAAAAAGCTCTATACAGGTTTCAGAAGAAGAAAAAGACTATTGGATAAAGGCCATCAAGGATGTTTGTATCAAAGGAGACGAATCACAATTTTACCAGGAAGTAAATGTGCTTTTCAGGCAGGCGGGTATTGCTGGTAAATTTTCGCCTTTTGATACAATGGTCAAGGCCGGCATATGGAGTGAAGACGAAAACCTGGAAATACTGCGCCACGAGATAGAGACCGAGTTCTCACCTGAGGTGGTAGCCCAGGCCAAAGAGCTTGCCGCAAAGAGTGATCAGGAAATATTTGAGCCAGGCAGACAAGATCTTACAGACCTTGAGGTATTTACCATCGACAGTAGTGAGAGCCGTGATCTGGACGATGCCATAAGCTTTGAAAAGATACCTACAGGCTTTGAAATTGGAATTCACATAACGGACATTGGCCTAAAAATCAAACCGGACACCCCCATCTTTAAAGATGCCGTATCCAGGGCGACAACCATTTATCTGCCTGAACAGCAGATTCCAATGCTCCCTGAAATACTCTCTCATGACGCTTGGAGCTTACATGAGGGGGAATTGAGACGCGCTATTTCCTTTATGGTAACCGTTGATGCATCAGGCAACATCCAGGCAACTCAGATAATTCCAAGTGTAATAAGGGTCACCAAGCGC
>JAMOUE010000312.1 GCA_027068235.1 Deltaproteobacteria bacterium
CTTCAAATAATCTTCTGTTCCTTTTATAACCGGAACCTTGCAAGCCTCTATAACTAATAGACACCCACTGGCTGTTGCCATCTCAAGAGCATGTCCGGCAAGTCCAAAACCTGTTATATCAGTAGCCCCAGAGGCACCAAGTTCAACCATGAGTTCAGAGGCATCCTTGTTCAAGGTTTTCATGATGTTGATGGCTTCTTGTTTTTCTTCTTCTGAAGCAATTCCTGCTTTGATGGCTGTTGTCATGATCCCTGTGCCAATAGGCTTTGTTAGTACGAGTTTATCTCCTGGGGTGGCGCCAGAGTTTGTCAAAAATTTATTGGGATGGACAATCCCGGTGACAGAAAGTCCATATTTGGGCTCTTCGTCTTCAACGCTGTGGCCCCCGATCAGCAGTGCATGAGCCTCATGAATCTTATCTGTTCCGCCATGCAATATCTTTTTTAAAACCTCTTTTGGTTGTGTTTTTATTGGAAAACATACGATGTTCATGGCTGTTACAGGTTTTGCTCCCACTGCATATATGTCGCTGAGAGAGTTTGCAGCCGCGATTTGTCCAAAGTCGTAAGGATCGTCTACGACAGGGGTAAAAAAGTCGAGACTTTGTACAATGGCGATCTCATCAGACAAACGATATATTCCTGCATCAGAGGCAGATTCCATCCCCCTTAGTAGGTCTGGATGAGAAGAAAGGGGCAGATCACATAGTATTTCAGAAAGGTCGCCCGGACCTATTTTGGCTGCTCAGCCGGCAGCCTTGGAAAGGGATGTAAGTTTCTGTGTGGGCATGGGGAGTTATTTCCTGAGGGTTGCGATCATCCTGTTTTTCTTGAGAAAGATATCTAGCGCATCGCATATATTGAGAAAAACAGCTTTGCTCGCAAGCATAGCCTCAACAGATGCCCCTTCCGGACCAATGACACATATTCCAAGGGCTGCCTCCTTGAGCAAAATGGCATCATTGCAGCCATTTCCTATTGCAGCCGTCTTTTCTCGTCCCAGTTTTTCCAGGAAATTTAGCTTTTGAATATCTCCCCTGCCAGATTCGAGCTTGTGTATTTCTATGTTTGTTTCTTCTTGTAGGGACTTGATGATCTGATCTGCTGTCTGGTGGGTATCTGCTGTTAATAAATAAATATTTAATATTTCAGACAGTTCTCTTAAACGTTCCTCTACCCCCTCAATGAACCTGCCGTCTACTGTAAGGGTACCATTCAGATCCAGTACCAGATTGGAAAGGTCATAAAATACACCACACGGAAGGTCTATCTCGATATTTTTTTTGATATTCATGGCTTCTATACCCTCTCATTTCGTTCAACCCTGGCAAGCAGGGCCTTTCTCACCTTTGGTGGTAAAAAAGCTACCGCCCACTTAGCCACTTGCTTGAGTAGTGGAACCAATTCTTCTGGCCCGTCCCAGTATTGTGCCAGTACCTTTTCATCTGTTCTAAGTAGTAGACGCAAAAGGGCTAGGGCCACTAGGTATAAGTCGTCAACCATACCCAAAAAAGGAATCCAGTCTGGAACGATGTCAACTGGATTTATTAAGTAGGCTATTGTAGCGCCAAGTATGGCCTTGTCTGTAGCTGATACTCTGGAGTCTCTAAGAAGGTTGAGAAGAAGCCTAAAAAATTTAGGAATATAACTAAGATAAGAGGTGTTAGTTGAGGAAGCTTTATTTTTTTTAATTTTGGTATTCCTCATTATTTTCCTATTTGGTCTAAGCTCAAGTTGGTGTACATTTCTTTAATATAGGCACTGAAAAACAAAAATTATAAAAATAAGGGAAAATAGTCAACTTTATTTAAAGCTTATAAGAGGTCTATATGAAGTGCAATTCTAAAGAAAAAACATTGGTGGAATCCAAGGCTGTTTTGTATCCAAGGTGTTATTTAAAGAGGAAAGTGGGTGCTTTTCTTTCTCTCTTTTTCAAGGAGATAGTGGTGTTAACCCCATCTGAACTCGACAAAGACAAGATTGATAACTCTTACTTTGAAGAGTTTTCTTTGAAGGTGAGCCCATGGATTCCTAAACCTATGGGAGATGCCGCAGAGGATCTTCAATCTGGTATCAAGGCCCTTACTACCTGGGGAGAACAGCTTGGCCTGGGGCAGAGTGTTAGTTTTGAAACCTTTTATTCAGCCTTGAGTTCTAGTCAGGACGAAGAGGTCCGGAAAATGATGAGTGCCCTTAAAGGTGAGAACAAAGAAGACATAATAACAGCATCCAGGGCCTTTTTGGCACTTTCGCTAGAGGCAGACAAGCGTGAAGATGAGCTAGACGCAGAGATTGAAAAGGTTGACGAGCAGGCTAGGCGAATATCTCAGTTGGTTGAAGATCCTTCTCTTTTGCCTGAGCAAAGGGATTCATTCTATTATATTGAGCCAGTAAATAAGGCCAGAGAACGCATGAAGGCGTGGGCGAGGCTTGCCTTTAGCGAATCTGGAGTTCCAAAGGGTGCATGGCCTGTTGGTGAAAGTATAGATGTAAAGGATCTCATGGATAGTGCATTTGAATCACTTTCTGTTGGAGGGACGGTTCTCGATGTGCTGAGTGTTTATATTCCTTTGGAAGAAGACGTTTTGAAAGATGAGAATCTCATATTTAAGGTCAGGAGTATATTTTCAAAGATCCTAGCCCTTTTGATGGATATATGTGATGGGCCAGCTCTTACTTCAAAAGACGAATTTTTTGATATGTCAAAGGCCTTGGAAGAGGCCCTTGACTCAAAGAAATGGGAGGCTGTAAAAGGGCCACGACTTATCCTCAGCCTTTATCCAGGATTTTCATGGCAACAGATTATGGCAGAGGCAGCCAAGATAAAGGATGAAGGACTCTCGGTGACTCCAGATAAGAATTGTATTTGCGCCTCTTTCTTTATTGTCTAGGAGGAAGCTTTTACCTTTTAGTTTCCTCTAAAAATTTTAAAAATTCGTTGTCTGGACTTAAAATAAGGGTTGTTGACTTTTTAAGTGCCTTTTTATAGGCATCTAAACTTCTTAAAAAGCTGAAGAATTGCGGGTCTTTGTTGTAAGCTTCTGCATATATGCGTGCTGCGTCAGCATCGGCCTTTCCTTTTATTTCTTTTGCCTTTTTGTATGCTTCAGAAGTAATGATTCTTAATTGGCGTTCTTTTTCTCCAGCAATCCTGGCAGCCTCCCCTGCTCCTTCTGCACGGTATTGTTCTGCAATCCGTTTTCGTTCTGCGATCATTCTTGCGTAAACTTTCTGTCTCACGTCTTCTACATAGTTGATGCGTTTGAAGCGAAAGTCGAGGATTTCAATGCCAAGGTCTTTGGCCTTTTCTGCAGCCTGTTTGAGAACCTCTTTGGATAAGACCTCCCTTCCATATTTTATTGGTTCAAGTTTTTCATTGGCATCCTTTTCTATGCCACTTCTGACAAGTTCAATCAGTCTATGGCTTGCTACAACATTTCTAGTTCCACCATCAAGTATGTCATCAAGCCTACTTTGTGCTATACGCTGGTTACGGAGTCTTTGAAAGAAGAGGAGTGGATCTGAGATTCTCCACCTGGCGTATGTATCGACCCAGATGAATCGTTTGTCTTTTGTTGGGATTTGATTAGGCTCTCCGTCCCAGGCCAGAAAACGCTTTTCAAAGTAGTTGGCTTCCTGAATAAAAGGAATCTTGAAGTGCAGGCCAGGATCTGTGATTGGCTTTCCAATGGGTTTGCCAAACTGAGTAATTACTACCTGTTGCGCCTCATTAACCGTATAAAATGCGCCACTTACTGCCAGAGCTATCCCTAACAATATAATTATTGCCATAGAGGAAAAGATCTTCATTATTTCACCTTTTTATCGATGTTTAAAAATGGAATCAGGCCTTTTACCTTTTCATCAATAATGACCTTTTTGTCTAGACGTGGATAAATGGTTTCCATGGTCTCTAGAAAGAGTCTCGTCTTGGTAACTTGCGGAGCTTCTTTGTAGGCCTTGAGGATCTGTTCAAAGAAAATGGCATCACCTTTGGCCCTGTTGATACGATCTGCCGCATAACCTTCAGCTTCTTGGATGGTTTGGAGTGCTTGGCCTTTGGCCTTAGGGATAATCCTGTTGTATTCAGCCCATGCGTCGTTAATCATGCGCTCTTTTTCTTGCTGTGCCTGGTTTACTTCATTGAAAGAAGGTTTGACAGGGTCAGGCGGGTTGGCGTCTTGTAAAACTATCTGCTCCACTACAATACCAGTTTGGTATTGATCACATAGTTCTTGAAGTTTTTTCTTAACCTCATCTGCGATTTCTTGCCTCCCGATTGTAAGTACCTCGGTAACGGTCTTATCCCCTACAACTTCACGCATAATGGCTTCATTCATATCCCTGAAGGTCTGGCGTGGGTTTTTGACTTTGAATAGATAAAAATATGGGTTCCTGATGCGATATTGGGTTATCCATTCTACAACTGCAACATTCAGGTCCCCTGTGAGCATCAGGGATTCGTGTTCAAAGTTCTTTTGAGAGTATCTGGTTCTAACGCCAGGCACTTCGGTTCTAAAGCCAAATTCTTCCTTGAGTTGTCTCTGTACAGGGATCTTTATCACCTGTTCAATCGGGTAGGGGAGCTTGAAATGGAGTCCAGGCTGGGTCTCTTTTTGGAATTTGCCAAATCTCAAGATAAGCCCAACCTCTTCTGGTTCAACTGTGTACCAACAATTCCACACTACAAGGCCAACTAGCGCCAAAAGCACCAGTGGCAAGGTTGATTTGAATTGTTTTTTTATCTGGTTTGTAGAGGGTCTGTGGAAGTTGACAGGAGGTTTTTTTATATCCATGTTTTGTTCCCTTTTAGTAATGAGAAGGTGTTCTTACTTACAACAGATTATATCATCAATAGAAATTGCTTTGCTTTTCTCACCACGACATCAAAGACAGCGTAATTTGGAGATGCAAGGTAATGAAACCGGTAAGTTGCCCAAATTTCATTTTGTTCAAATTATGCAAATTATTGTTAAATTAAAGGCAGTATAAAGCTTAATCTATCATAAAGAAAGGTTATTTTCTCTTGGAATGGGGATGGCACTGGCTGAAGATTTTTTGGAGTTTGGCCACATCGAGGTTTGTATAAACCTGTGTTGTTGCTACGGAAGCATGTCCAAGGAGTTTTTGAATAGATCTTAGGTCTGCGCCAGATTCCAGTAGGTGGGTAGCCATAGAATGCCTGAATACATGAGGGGTCAGGTTGTGGTTTATGGCAATTTCCCATCCGCTGCGTGAAATCATTCTCTGTACACTTCTTTGGGATAGCCTGCCACCTCTTGAATTTATGAAGAGGGCCTTTTCCTCTGTTTTTTTTAGTCTGTTAAGAATGGCTTCACGCTCTTGCATGTATCTTTGGAGTGCTTCTTTAGCCTTTTGACCAAATGGGACGATACGTTGTTTTTTGCCTTTACCAGTGACCTTGATCATTTCAGGTGAAAAGACAACGTCTTCCATGTTAAGCCCTGTCAGTTCGCTCACCCTTATGCCTGTGCTGTAAAGTAACTCCTTGATTGCCTGGTCCCTGATCCCTATGAAATCGTTTCTAGGTTCTACATCAAGCAGTTTGGCCATATCTTGTACGGTTAGACTTTTGGGGAGAGGGCGTGATTTTAATGGAAAATTGATAGGCTCTGCAGGGTTTGAATCCAGTGTGCCAGATCTTATGAGAAATTTATAAAAACTTCTTAGTGAAGACAGTTTTCTTGCAATGCTAGTACGTTTTAGTCCATTTTTGCCAAGTTCCATAAGCCACTTTCTTATGTCTTTGGGGTCTGCCTGCAAGGCATCCTTATTTTTCCTTTCCATGAAACTGGCAAAGTGCATGAGATCTCGTCTGTAGGCCTCCTGAGTGTTTAAAGAGCAGTTGCGTTCTGATGTGAGATAAGAAAGAAATTGTTGGAGAAGCTCTGAAAAAATCATATTACTTGCCCATTTCGACCGATGATATTAGAAAAGAACCGCCTATTACTATTTGGCAATCAAAATGTACAAAATATAGATTTCTATCATACATACTAGGGTTGAGTGAATAAAGAAAAAGTTTCCAAGAAAACAACATCCTTAACGGAAGAAGATGCAGCCTTGGCCTTGCTTCTGCTGCCAGGTGTGGGAACAAGGAGGTTTTTTAGACTTCAGGATACCTTCGGTTCTGCCATTGGAGTGTGGAAGCATGGTTCAAAAGATGTCCTTTGTAATCTGGTTCCAGGCAAAGTTGCAGAGGATATCTTGAAAGGCCCAGATCTTTCTAGTGTTGCAAGGTTGAAAAAATATGCTGAAAAGGCTGGTTTCTGGCTACTTTTTTTTCACGATCCCGCCTATCCTAAACACCTAAAACATATTGATAGCCCTCCACCGTTGCTTTTTGGATATGGATGCAAGGAGGCTTTAAATCATCCTTGTGTGGCAATCGTAGGCTCAAGAAAGGCGTCAACTTATGGGCGCAAGGTGTGTTCTATGATTGCAAAGGGCCTTGCTGCAAATGGTGTGACTATAGTGTCTGGATTGGCCCTTGGCATTGACAGTTGTGCCCATAGGACTGCCGTGGAGAACGGCGGGGTCACTGTTGCCGTTAAGGGATGTGGCATTGATGTTGGCTATCCTGTTAAAAATATTTCCCTTGCAAAAAAGATTGGCGTTAAGGGTGCAGTCATTACAGAATTTTTTCCAGGAGTGAAGGCTGAACCTGGTAATTTTCCACGGCGTAACAGAATTATCAGCGGGCTTAGCCTTGGGGTGATTGTGATTGAGGCAGGACTTAGAAGCGGTTCTCTTATAACTGCCTATTTGGCACTGGAACAGGGACGCGAAGTTATGGCTGTGCCTGGTAGTGTATTTTCTTACGGCAGCAAGGGATGTCATAAGTTGATTAAGGAAGGCGCATACTTGGTGGAGTCGTGGCAGGATGTGGCAGAGGTTTTGAATCTTGATTTTCTTGATGGGAA
>JAMOUE010000313.1 GCA_027068235.1 Deltaproteobacteria bacterium
GCATATAATAACAAGGCCTTATATCTAGCATATCTAGTCGGTGCTTCTTTATTAATATTTCTGTTTTTATTTCCCTGTTACACAGAATCATCCACTATCACATCACCAACCGACTCTGACACCATCTCCTCCTTTATACGCAAAAGGTGTCAATATCTACAACAATTCAAAAAGGTTCCTGTTTGTTCAACGTGCGTTTCATCAGAAGTCACTATCCCCAGATTTTATATGGGGCGTGACTATGCACCTGTTTGGACTGATGAAAAACTTATAGATCAAATGGTGCAGGCCATAAAAGAATCATACGACCATGGCCTAAACCCTGAAGATTATCACTTTAGCACCATTAAGCTACTTATAGACAAAGTTAAACAGGGCACTGCAACAGCACCTGATAGAGCAGATCTGGACATACTCTTAACAGACGCTTTACTAAGGCTTAGCTTTCATCTCTTCTATGGCAAAGTATCTCCTGAGAGTCTCGACCCTGACTGGAACTTTAAGAGAAAGATACTAGACAAAGATCCTGCACAATATCTAGAACGAGTGATTTCTTCTGGAACCATCAAAGAAAGCCTTGATGAACTCTGGCCACATCAACCTTACTATCAGACCTTAAAGGTTTGGCTAAAAAAATACAGACACTTTGCAAAGGCCCCTTGGCAACCTCTACACCTTAAAAGAGTTTTAAGACCTGGCATGAAAGGGCCAGACATTGTGCTTCTGCGTAAGAGACTACAAGCAGAAGAGTTCCTAAAGAAGTCCAACTCTTCTCATCCAAACGTCTTTGATAAATCCCTTGTTAAAGCAGTAAAGGATTTCCAACTGCATCACGGTCTTAAAGTAGACGGAGTTGTAGGACCAGAGACACTTGAGGCTCTAAATCAAACCCCATCTTTCAAGGTCAATAAAATAAGGGTTAACTTAGAACGGGCCAGATGGGTTCTGCATGACCTACCAGATAGATTTCTTTTGGTTAACATAGCGGCATTTCAACTCTTTTACTTTGAACATGGCCAGAAAAAGTGGTCTTGTAAGGTCATGGTTGGAAAGCCCTTTTGGAAGACCCCTGTATTCAAGGCAACTTTGGAATACATGGTGGTTAACCCCTACTGGGGAATCCCACCTGGTATCTTGGAAAAGGAAGTGATACCCCGCATAAAACGGGACCCTTCTTATCTTTGGAAAAACAACATGGAGATAGTAGACGCACATGGCAGATGGATAAATCCAAACTCTATCAATTGGCAAAAGATCAATCCTGCCAAATTTCCATATATTATCAGGCAAAAACCCGGGCCTAGAAATTCACTGGGCCGTATCAAGTTTATCCTTCCAAACAAGCACTTTGTCTTTTTACATGACACACCAAATAAGGCTCTTTTCTCCAAGAACATTAGGGCTGTTAGTCATGGCTGCATAAGGGTTGAAAAACCAATAGAGCTTGCTGCTATCTTACTCAAGGATTCAGAGAAGTGGTCTGTAGACAAAATCAAGGCACTTATAAGGTCTAGAAAAAACAAAACTATTCATTTAGACCATAAGATGCCAATCCTTATCCTTTACTGGACAGTAGTAAGAAATGAAGATGATACCATTACCTTTCTGAAAGATATATACGATAGGGACAACAAGGTGCTTATCAGTCTAGATTCCCCTCTGAAGCTGGTACTTGGAATAAACATACTAAACAACGAGGCCTGATAAAATTTTCCCCAAAGGTAAAATTCATTATAGTTAAAAAAGCCATCGCCAACTTCTACCT
>JAMOUE010000314.1 GCA_027068235.1 Deltaproteobacteria bacterium
TGCCACGGCCCTTGATTTGTCATCTTCAATGTCCTTGAGAGCCTGCTTGAGCGGGGCTGGTAAATCACCAAGGTCATCAAAGTCATCAGATGTGGTCTGCTGATAGAAATAGCCATTTATGCCGAACCTGAAGTTGTCGGTAAGCCCCCATGAGACGTTGAAATCAAAATGAAATTCTTGTCCAGGTGTCCTGTCAACACGTACTGGTGGGCCAGGTTCATAGTCATTCTGGTGAGTGTTAAAGTCGTACATAAATTTTATGGAGGTCTCAAGTTGTGGCATTGGGAAATAGGTTACTGCAAGAACTGGCTCAAAAGTCCAGAAGTTTCTGCCAACAGAGGCTATGTTGCCTTTGTCTTCGTTGTAAAGGGGTACATAAATGTCACATGCAGAGACGGCAACATGGAGTCTTCCCTGGTCAAGGTGCCAGCCAAGGAGCATTGGCGAATAGATAATGTAGAGGGCATTAAAGTCGGAGTAGCTTCTTTTTAGTTTGGAGCCAACAGGCGCATTGAAATCCATGTCTTTGTTAATGGCGCCAAAGAAGAAGTGCTGTCCATAGTCTCCCCCAAAAAGCTTATACTTTGATATCCATATAAGCCTCAGAATGTCACCGCCAACATCTGCATCGTCAAGCAGGTCCGTATCGTCACCATCGTCATCCATAAGTTTGCCTGCATGTCCATAATAGGCATAGTTCACTAGAGTCAGCCCTGGCGGTGGCATCATACCAACCATAAAGGCCTCAGCGCCATTTGGATACGCATGACCTCCTCCTGCCAAGACATCAGAGCCTGAACCAAATAGTAAAAAACAAATGCCAGCCAAAAAGTAGATAAACCTTTGTTTGAACATAATGATATGTCCTCCCCTCCTATTATAAATTCTCCTTTTTTACACCAATGTGAATAGTCATTCAATATGCTTGTTGGTTAACTTGCCAGAAAAATTTGGCTTTTTATCAGTTTTTATCAGGTTATACAGACAAGATTGACAGCTACATAGTGGATAATTATCTTTTTTTAGCACCTTGGTACAGTGGGTGCTAATCTGTCGTCGTAGGCAGAAATCATCATCATCAAAAAAGAGAATGGACAAACTATGACTAAAAAGCTCTCCATATCCGAAAGGAAAAAGGAGATTCTGAAGCAGGTCGTAAATTCGTATATAGAGACGGCTGAACCGGTTGGTTCTAGAATAATCGCAAAGAGATCGTCTCTTGGCCTAAGTTCTGCCACCATACGTAATTGCATGGCAGATCTTGAAGATGCCGGCCTGCTTTTTCAGCCTCATACTTCGGCAGGCAGACTGCCTACTGAAGAGGGGCTCAAGTTTTTTGTAAAAAATATCATGGAAAAGGTGCCCCTTAGTTGGGGTGAGCAGGTCGCCATTGAAAAGGAGATACTTCAGGAGGTTGATGACTTTTCTGATGTCCTGAAAAAGGCAGCGCAACTCTTGGCATCGCTTACTGGCTATACGGCTGTTGTCAGCGCACCATCAGAACTTGATGAGAAGTTAGAGTTTATTGAATTTGTCAACATAAAACCTGGTCTTATCTTAGTTGTTATGGTGACAGTTAGCGGGACGGTGCGCAATCAGCTAATCAGGACCAGGCGTGATATACCTCAGGCCACTTTGGAGAGATTTTCTGAGAAGATGAATGGCCTACTGAAAAATTATACCTTGGCCCAGATAAGGGAACAGCTTATTCAGGCCATGGAAGATGACCGTAGGCTCTGTGAAAATCTCTTGACCCAGCTGGTACCGTATGATGGCAGAAAACGACTAACTGGTAAACTCTATATAGATGGTAAGCTGAACCTGCTTGATGAGCCTGAATTTTCCCACATTCCTAAAATAAAGAGTCTGCTGGAGGCCCTTGAAGAAAAACATCTCCTTCTGAGGCTTCTTGATAGATGCCTTGCAGGAGAAGAGCTTCAGATCTTTATAGGTAAGGAAGTTGATTCAGGGGTTAGGGAATGTGGAATGGTGGTTGCTCCCTACGAAAAGGAGGAGCAGCCAGTTGGAAGCCTTGGGGTGTTAGGTCCTATGAGAATGAATTACCCCAAGGTTGTATCGATAGTTGAATATATAGCTTCCATTTTGAGTTCCAGAGCCAAGGAGATGTAATTGCTATGGAAAAAGAAAAAGATTTAAAAGATAACAAACAACAAGAACAAGAAAAAAATACGGAAAAGGAAACTACAATGGATAAACAGGGAGAAAAGGAGGCTAGGGCTTCCTTAGAGGAAAAACTTGAACAAAAGGAAAAGGAGCTAGCCGAGTGCAAAGACAAGATGCTCAGGCTTGCTGCCGAACTTGAGAACTTCAAGAAAAGGGTCGAAAGGGAAAAGCTTGAGCACATGAAGTTTGCCTTGGAAGAGTTTGCCAAGGAACTCCTGCCTTTTCTAGATAATCTGGAAAGGGCAATAGCCCTTGCAAAAGACACAAAAGACATGGAGAAGATGATAGAAGGTATAGAGCTTACTCTATCCGGCTACTTCAAAACACTAGAACGGTTTGGGCTCAAGACTTTTGCGGCTGAGGGTCAACGCTTTGACCCCAACTACCATGAGGCATTGAGTGTAGAGGAAAATTCAGATGTAGAGGACAATACCGTTCTTAAGGAACTGCTTAGGGGCTACACACTCCATGACAGGGTGATAAGACCAGCCCTGGTAGTTGTATCCAAAAAAAATCAGTCCGATAATCAAAAAGAAGGTGGACAAGACGAAAGTAGTGCTTAGTTTTTTATAAAAAAGCGACAACAGACTAGCTAATAGCTGGAGTGACAATAGAAATTCAAGGAGGATTTTATAAAAATGGGAAAGGTAATAGGAATAGACCTTGGAACCACTAACTCCTGCGTTGCCATTATGGAGGGCGGAGAGCCAAAGGTTCTTACTAATGCGGAAGGTGGTAGGACAACCCCTTCTGTGGTGGCCTTTACAGACAAGGGAGAAAGGCTTGTTGGTATGCTTGCAAAAAGGCAGGCGGTTACCAACCCTGAAAACACTATATTTGCTGTAAAAAGGCTTATTGGAAGGAAATTCAATGATCCCGAGGTTCAAAAATCTAGGGAGATAATGCCCTACAAGATTGTTGAAGGTCCTAACGGTGACGCTTATGTGGAGGTCCAGGGCAAGAAATATAGTCCGGCAGAGATTTCTGCCATGATCCTTGGCAAGATGAAGCAGACTGCCGAGGATTATCTTGGTGAAGAAGTAAAGGAAGCGGTAATCACCGTTCCTGCATATTTTAATGACAGCCAAAGACAGGCAACCAAAGACGCAGGCCGCATAGCAGGGCTTGATGTACTCAGAATTATCAACGAGCCTACTGCAGCAGCCTTGGCCTACGGTCTTGACAAGAAAAAGGAAGAAAAGGTTGCCGTATTTGACCTCGGTGGAGGTACCTTTGACATCTCCATCCTTGAAATTGGCGATGGTGTCTTTGAGGTCAAGTCCACTAATGGTGATACATTTCTTGGTGGAGAAGACTTTGACCTTCGTATAGTTGATTGGCTGGCAGAAGAATTTAAGAAAGAGACAGGTATTGATCTCAAACAGGACAGGATGGCACTTCAGCGTCTCAAAGAGGCAGCAGAGAAGGCCAAGTGCGAGCTGTCCACTACCCAGGAGACTGAGATCAACCTGCCTTTTATCACTGCTGATGCTTCTGGTCCAAAGCATTTGGTCAAGAAGTTGACCAGGGCAAAGCTTGAGGCACTTGTTGAAGATTTGATCCAAAGGCTTGTGCCTCCATGCGAGACCGCATTAAAGGATGCTGGCCTAACTAAGGCAGACATTGATGAGGTCATCCTGGTTGGTGGAATGACCCGTATGCCCAAGGTGCAGGAGAAGGTAAAGGAGATATTTGGCAAAGAGCCTCACAAGGGCGTTAACCCAGACGAGGTGGTTGCAATTGGTGCAGCCATTCAGGGTGCAGTGCTAAAGGGTGAAGTAAAGGATGTTCTTCTCTTGGATGTAACCCCGCTGTCCCTTGGTATCGAGACCATGGGCGGAGTTATGACCAAGCTCATTGAAAAGAACACCACTATTCCTGCACGGAAGAGTCAGATATTCACTACAGCGGCGGATAATCAGAATGCTGTTACCATTCACGTTCTCCAGGGAGAGCGTGAGATGGCAGCCGACAACAAGAGCATAGGCCGCTTTGAGCTCGTAGGTATACCGCCTGCACCAAGGGGAGTTCCTCAGATTGAGGTTACTTTTGACATCGATGCCAATGGTATTTTGAATGTTTCTGCAAAGGACCTTGCCACAGGTAAGGAGCAGTCTATACGTATACAGGCCTCCAGCGGTTTGAGTGAAGAAGAAATCAAACGCATGGAGGAAGAGGCAAGGCTTCATGCAGAGGAAGACAAAAAGAAACGTGAGCTTGTTGAGGCAAGAAACCAGGCAGATAGCCTGATCTATACCACTGAAAAGAGCCTCAAGGAGCTTGGCGACAAGGTTGATGCCGCAACACGTGATGACATCAACCAGAAGATCGAGGCATTGAAGAAGGCCATGGAAGGCGATGATGTTGATGCCATTAAGAAGGCTCAGGATGAGCTCATGCAGGCATCTCACAAGATTGCCGAACTGCTCTATCAGCAGACCCAGGCTGGTGCCGGAGCTGGTGCTGCTGGAGCAGCCGGAGCCGGTGCAGCCGGTGGACAGGCTGAAGGACAGCAGGGCAAGGGCGGCGATGACGATGACGTAGTAGATGCCGACTTTGAGGAAGTAAAATAAAAGGCAGGTGAAAATCTCGCCTTTCATAAAGGCCGGGTGCCGAATAAGGCACTTCGGCCTTTTTTTATGGAGTTTTTATGAAAAAGTTAACTGAAGAGCCTCTATTTCCTTTTGAAAAAAAGAGACGCGCAGGCATTCTTTTACATATATCATCCCTGCCAGGAAGGTTTGGCATAGGTCAGCTTGGTGAAAAGGCCTTTTGGTTCATGGATTTTTTAAGGGAGGCAAGGCAAAGTGTTTGGCAATTTCTCCCTCTTGGACCAACCAAGTCCGATCTTGATCACTCTCCATACATGAGTAGTTCAGCCTTTGCAGGGAATCCTCTTTTCATTTGCCCTGAAGGCCTTGCGGATATGGGCCTCATTGAAAAGTCTTCCTTGGAGGATTCACCTGATTTTTCTCCATACCTTGTTGAGTTTCAAAGGGTTGAGCCTTTTTTGATGGATATCTTAAAGAGGGCCTACAAAACCTTTTCAGCTTCATATACTCATGGAGAATTTGATTACTTTTGGAGTGAAAATGCGTATTGGTTAAAGGATTATTGCCTTTTTATGGCTCTAAAAGAGGAATATGGACAAAGACCCTGGAACAGGTGGCCATATAAGTTGGCAATTAGAGATAAAGAGGCACTGCAAAAGGCAGAAGATAGGCTTTCAGATTCAATTCGGTTTCACGCCTTTGTCCAATGGCTCTTTTTTTACCAGTGGGACAAGTTGAAAAAGGGCGCTGAAAGACTTGGCATAAAACTCTTTGGAGATATTCCCATTTACGTTGCACAAGACAGCGCAGATGTTTGGGCACACCAGGAGTGTTTTGAGCTTGATAAAGAGACTCTAGAGCCCTCTGTTGTTGCAGGGGTACCTCCAGACTATTTTAGTAAGACTGGGCAAAGATGGGGCAACCCCATCTATAAGTGGAAGATAGATGGAAAGCCAAACGAATCCCTCTATGACTGGTGGAGCAAACGTTTATCTCACATGGCAAAGCTGCTCCACATCCTCAGAATAGATCATTTCAGAGGCTTTCAGGCGTATTGGCAGATTCCAGCTTCAGAGCCAACTGCTGTAAATGGCAAGTGGGTAAGGGGGCCTGGCAGATACTTTTTTGAACGGGTAAAAAATGTTGTTAATGGCCTTGAGATAGTGGCTGAGGATCTTGGTACCATTACGCGCCCAGTTATTAGACTTAGGGAAGAACTTGGGCTTGCTGGCATGAAGGTGCTTATCTTTGCCTTTGGCTCAGATGAGCGAAATCTTTATTTACCCCACAACTACGAACATACAAACTTCTATGTCTATAGTGGCACACATGACAACAACACTGTTGTTGGATGGTATCTTGATCCTTCCGTTCCTGAATATGCAAAGGAGCGGGTAAGACGCTATGCAAATAGCGATGGTAATCGTATTCATTGGGACTTTTTGCGTCTTGCCTATTCATCTGTTGCCCGCACTGCGATTCTGCCCATGCAGGATGTTCTGGGGTTTGGAAGCGATTGCCGAATGAATACACCATCGACGAGTCAAGGCAACTGGAGGTGGCGTCTAGCTCAAAGGTTTGTAGGAGATTATATTACGGCAGCACTAGAATCTGAGACTATATTTTATGCACGCTATGAAAGTGGGAAGGATTCCAAAGAGCCTTGAAAATGGACAGGTACGTCTTGACCTTATAGGACCGTTAAGTTGGTTTACCTACTACAAACTCTTTAAGGATGTTGATCTTAGGATTTTGCATCAGCTTGGTTACCATAAAGATTCAGGGCGATTCAAGGCATTTTGGTTTTCTCTTTATCTTTTCAACTTTGCATACCTTATAAGATATAACAACCAACCAGTAGGAGTTGTGGGGATTTATCAGTGGCAGCCAGGCAGAAGTCTTTTTCTCACATTGGCTATCTTAAAGGATGGATTCTTTGGTAAGGGGATAGGTTCGACTTCCTTAAAAATATTGTTAACGGCCTTTGCCAAGACAAACCTCTGCAGGAAGGTTCTGATAGAAGTAAAAAATGACAATGTTAAGGCCTTGAGATTTTGGAAAAGACATGGCTTTAGGATCGTTAATGAGACACGGCTAACTTATATTCTTGACCTTATCATCTGATGTATTATGCGTCAGTTTACTGAGAATTTACATGAGTCCATCTTTTTTACCTGCAAACGTCAAAAAGAT
>JAMOUE010000315.1 GCA_027068235.1 Deltaproteobacteria bacterium
GAAATCTACTGGCCACTTCTCTAGGATGTATGAATTTGACCCTCTTATGGTCAAAAAGGCCATAGCCGAGGTCTTGAATACAAACCTAGACTTGCCTAAGACACCAGATCTGTCGCAACTTCCGACCCTTCCCATGCGCCCCCCAAGCCTTTGTCAGGGATGTCCACACAGGGAGACCTACAATGCTGTCAAAGAGGCATTGAAGGCACTAGGACAGGAAGAAAATGCTATATATCCTACAGACATAGGCTGTTACACGCTGGGTCTTCTCCCTCCTATTCAGATGGCAGATTACCTTTTGTGCATGGGATCTAGCGTTGGGTCTTCTGCTGGCTTTTCTGTGGCTACAGACCATAAAATCGTTTCCTTTATTGGGGACTCAACCTTTTTCCACTCAGGCCTTTCTTCCCTTGCAAGCGCCTATCACAACGAACACAAATTTTGTCTGGTAATTCTTGATAACAGCACTACGGCCATGACTGGGCATCAGCCAAATCCTGGCATAGAAATACGCCCTCCAGGATACGACAAACCCAGGATTGCCATTGAAGATGCTGTTAAGGGGCTTGGAATAAAAAATGTTTTCAAGGTAAACCCATACAAGAAGAAAGAAGCAGTTGCCCTTTTCAAGGACGTACTGGCAAAAGACGAGTTGTCTGTAGTTATTGCCGAGGCACCTTGCATTCTCTACTATAAAAAGTTTGGAGGCAAAAAGTAAAAATGGATACTAAGAAGATACTTTTTACTGGAGTTGGCGGACAAGGCACCCTGCTGGCCTCCAGGCTCCTTGGCGAGGCTGCCATGGCCGCAGGAATGGATGTTAGGGTCAGCGAGGTTCATGGAATGGCCCAAAGAGGAGGAGTGGTAGAATCAACCGTTATGCTTGGAGGGCTTAAAAGCCCCATTATCTCTCAAGGTGAAGCAGATATACTCGTAAGTTTTGAGCCTCTTGAAACCATAAGGGCATTAAACAGGTGTTCAAAAGGTTCTGTAATAGTGACAAATACCATTCCTATTACACCTATTACAGTCAAACTTGGACAGGCTGAATATCCTGATGTTGATCACTGGCTAAATTTTATGAAATCCAACTATCGCAGGGTGTGTGCACTGGATGCAAATGAGCTTGCCAAAGAGGCAGGTACGTCAAAGGCTGTAAACGTTGTTCTTCTTGGAGTACTAATAGGCCTAAACGAGATTCCAGTAACCAAGGAAATGGTTGAAGAGACCATTAAAAGACAGGTCAAACCAAAGTTTGTGGAAGCAAATCTAAAGGCCTTTGAACTTGGACTCTCCAAGGCTGAGTGTTAGGGAGATACTTGCAATGAAAACAACGATGTTCAAGCAGAGGCTGACACCTTTACCTTTTATCTTATTAGTTCTTGCAATAGCAGCAATATTGGTTCTATCTGGATGTACGGAAAGGCAGAGAAAGAGCCTTAAACATTTCAAATCTGATATCATTGGTCTTAAACGGCGAGTAACCCTTTACGATTGCAGCGGTAGGGTAATAAAGAGCTGGGAAGGCAGGTTCAAAATAGAGGTTCAAGGCGCCTATATCTCATTCATTGATGACCATGGAAAAGATATAAAGGTTAGTGGGACCGTGGTGGTAGAAGAACTCTAACATATGAAGCACTGGACCCTCGAAACCCTTCAACCGGTCATCGAGGCCATAATATTTGCGGCTCATGGTCCTGTCACAATATCTCACTTGAGACAGGCTGTTCCTGATGCCCCTCTGGAGCTTATAAAAGAGACCATAGCGGCCATTGAAAAGGCATGCAGTCTAAATAAGAGGGGCATTGAGCTTGTTAAGGTCGCAAATGGCTACAGGTTTCAGACCAAGGCAAAATATAGAAAATGGGTTATCAGATCTGCCAAAAAGGCTAGCCAAAGGCTCAGCCGAGCAGCCCTTGAAACCCTTGCAGTCATCGCCTACAAGCAACCTGTTACCAGGGCGGAGATAGAACAGATAAGAGGCGTTGACTCTTCTGGGACCATAAGATATCTGCTTTCAAAGAATCTCATCCGCATTGCTGGCCGCAAAGACGTACCAGGAAGGCCCCTCCTCTACTCTACAACTAATTATTTTCTAGAGGTGTTCCAGTTAAAAAGCATAAAAGACCTACCAGGACTGGATGAGATTGACTCTGGCCTCGATGTAAGACAAGCCCCACTGTTTGACAAAAAGGCGATTTAGCAGTCGAGCCTAGTAACCCGAACCTCAAAGATTACCAAGCGAATCTGGCGCAAGCTCACCTTTAATGCCCAACTTTATGGCTGAAGTTGCAAGTTTGTCCACAGTCTCATTATCAACGTGACCACTATGTCCCTTGACCCACTTCCATTGGATGTCATGGATTGATGCAAGCCTGTCCAACTGCCTCCATAGATCCACATTCTTTACAGGCTTTCCTCTTGCCCCCTTCCACCCCCTTCTTTTCCAGCCATGAATCCATGTGGTAATTCCGTTTTTCATATATGAGGAATCTGTGTACAAGACTACTTTGCAGGGTCTTTTGAGGGCTTCAAGGGCCCTGATGGCTGCAAGTAGTTCCATTCGATTGTTGGTAGTGTGTGGAGAAAAACCTTGTAATCTTTTCTCATGACCTTTGTACCTAAGAAGTACCCCCCAGCCTCCAGGGCCTGGATTGCCAGAACAGGCGCCATCAGTAAAAATCTCAACTACTTCGGTTTCAGGTGACATTTTCTCCACCACTTATATCCCCTTGCTTGGCATCAATACTCCCACTATCCCATCTCTTTGCTGTACCAATACTATAGGGCAGGAATATCTCTATCTTGACTGCTGAACCATCCCCATCTACATGGAGATCTCCACCATGATCCCTTAGTATCTGTCTCACTGTGGATAATCCCAAACGCTTGCCGCTAGAAGATGGATCAGAAAAATCTATTTCTAATTCGCTGAATTTGCTACTGTCTTCAAAGGTGGATGTCAAAAGAATAATTAATGCACCAAATTTTTCGCGTCTTAGTACCAATCTCACACTTTCTGAATGATTCAACCGATATAAGAGCAGCTTCAAACACTGGATAAGTGCAAACCTTATAAGGTCAGAGTCCATGTGAACGTATAATGGGGCACTTTCATAAGATACTTCTATCCTAACATTCCTGGCTAAGGCCTCTGTATTTGCTGCCTCTACTGCCTCTTTTGCCAGCACGTTAAGGTCTATCTTTTCAATGGATTGTTGCCCTTTTCTTTTTACAAGTTCAAACTCTCGCACAATATCATCTAATTTTTCTATTTGCTCCAAAATAAGCCCCATCTTATCTCTTTGTTTCTCAGTCAAAGTGGAGCTTTTTAGAAACTGCCTTACCAACCCACCTATGACCATTATCGGATTACGTATGTTATGCGCTATGTTTAAGGCAAGCTCCGCTCTCGTTCTTTCACTAACAAGCATCTCTGTTTCTTTGTTAAGCTTTAAAAGTTGTTGGCTTATCCTTTCTATTTCACTTTTGTCCTGCTCCATTCGCTCCATTACACTTTTCATCTTTTGAAAAAAAACGGTGATGGAGGCAATGAGCAGAAACAAAGACGAATTGATAGAGCCGCTCACTGGAGAAAGAAGTTCCCAGTAGTCTTGAAGACCTGCGCTTATAAGCATGTGTTTTACAATATGACCAAGGGATCGTGACAAAGAAAAGGCGAAAAGGGCTATAAATAGCCAGTACATATATCCGTACAGAAAATTGTCTGGCTCTTTCTTTACAATTTCCCTTGATTCTCTTAGACACAATGCAGAAATGACTATAAGACACAAGCTGCCTGCAAGGTCAACCAGGAGAATCGGGGTGCAGATGTCATATATCATGACTTTTCAGACATGTAATGCATCTCACTTATTGACTTGCTAAGCCTTTTAAGCCCTAAATAAAAAAATAACATGGACATACAGCATGCAACTGTATCAAATTTGGTAAAATACCAAAGCCAAAAAAGATAATTTGAAACAGGTGGACTTTGACTGGTATGGCAATAAAGACTATACCCTCCCAACATATGCCCCACAAAGGTCATGACATTCCAAAAGGCCAATATAAGCCCTCCAAAGGCAATAGCCTTCCACCATTTTTGAAGCCAGAAGTCGCTTCGCCTTATCATGAAAAACAACCACAACATGGCTGAACCAAAACATATATGGGCCAACTGATGAATATAAAGCCCTTCCAAGGCCCCATGTTCTTGAAAGGCCAAGCATATCTCTGGTTCAAGTGTGATTAAGAGAATTGAAGAGAAAAAGAGGCTCCTAGTCATAGATAAATGCTACCTTGGTTTTTGACATAAATACAAGGTTACAATACCAAAGGTCATTGGCCTAAAAGATACCTGTTCAAAACCACACTCCTTAAGCATATCACAGATCTGTCCCTGAGAATAAAAGCCTTGAATAGACTCTGCCAGATAAACATAGGCCTCCTTGTCCCCAGATATCATCCCACCTATCACAGGCAGTATTTTGTGCAGATACAAACGATACAGATCCTTGAAAATAGGCATGGATGGTCTAGAAAACTCAAGTATTGCACCTTTTCCGCCAGGCCTTAGCACCCTGTACATCTCAGAAAACCCCTTGGGCAGATCTGCAAGATTCCTTATTCCAAATGCGACAGTGAAGCCATCAAAAGAATCTGATGTTAGAGGAAGCCTCTCCCCGTCTCCACAGATGGGATGAATGTGAGTCTTTTCTATTTGCCCAAGTCTTTTTGCCCCAAATTCAAGCATGTCAAAGCAGAAATCTAAGGCAACAACTTCACTCTTTGTCTGTTTAAACACCTCCTTTGACAACGGAAGTGTCCCTGCACAAACATCAAGAATAGGACCGTTCAGCCCTCTTAAGGCCTTTACCGTATTGTACCTCCACAACTTGTCCACTCCTAGACTGAGCAAGGAGTTTAAAAAGTCATAACGGTCAGTTACTGCTGAAAATTTCTGTTGAACAAAGTCCTTCTTTTCCCTTTTTGAAGGCACTTGCATAAGCTACACCTGTATAATCTCTGGAATATCTGACAACTTTCCCATCTGATAAAGAAGCTTGAAGAAATGGGTAAGGCCTTTAATCTTTAACCTTGAAAGATCGAATTCAATCCCCTTCAAATATTGGAGACACTCCACTTGAGGCATGGGTATTCGTCCTGCCACCATGGCACTAATCTCATCAAGACTGCCTGCTCCCTGCATATATGCCTCATCAAGTCTCTTTTTCAAAATGGAAAGTTGCAAAGAGTCTTCAAGGCCAGCATCTCTTCTGACTGCCCACAGAGCAAAAACAAAGGGCAAAGAGGTAGTTTCATACCATATAGAGGCAAGGTCATAGGCATAATAGGAATGATGCATCCTTTTTATCCTTAAGGCCTCATCACCAATTGCCAAATAGGCAGCTACATTGCGATTGTCCTTAAAATCTGCAAACTTTCCCTTGGTATATACGGGACTTAGACCATTGAAAAATTCCAAGATGATATATAGTAGATTTATAGATGTGGCTGATTGCTCAGTCAAACATATGGTTCTGTCAGAAAGCTCATATATGGGGTAACGACTGTATAATACTACGCTTCCAACGGTTCCAGTTGCACTGATGCAATAATCTTTTAGAACGTAATACTCTTTGTAATCGACACCATAGGCATAGGATGATATCAGGCCTACATCTATTTCCCCTTTCTTGAGCATAGAGTTTAGTGCAGCAGGGGTATCTTCTACAATTTGCCACCCCTTTATTGGGCCTTGGCGATTTAACGGAACAAGAAGTGGCGCAGTATTTATAAAGTTGACAACACCAAGCCTGAATATCCTGCCGGACTCGTTATTGTTGCAGTCCAATTGCTTCAATCCTTTCTTCCACAGCTTGTGAACAAAGAAATTCAAAGACCTCTCCAACTCCACACCCTGCATCCCTTATTGCCAACATCCTGGCCGCCACGCCCCTGGAGATAGAACCCACTAATTTTTCGCAACCAAGGGCAGTTGCTCCTCCAAGAGTTGCAGCTTTGAACAAGATGGCAGGCTCAATGGATGGAAAGGCCTCTGATACAACCCTCAACTGGCTGAGTATAGACAAATTGGTACTACTTGCAAGGCTATCTGTGCCAAAACAAACCCTTTCAATATCATGAAATATCCTGTCAGCCCTGGGCATCAACCCAGAAATATATAGGTTGCTTTCAGGACACAGACATACCCATGCCCCACTGCACCTAATGATATCCATGTCATTATCATCGAGAAGGGTGCAGTGAACACATATAGTTTTTGAGTCTAAAAGTCCCTCTTCTCTAAGACACTCAACAGGAGAATCAGATGGAGTGAAAAACTCTTCGATATCCCTCTGTCGCTGTCTGAGTATTTCTGCAATTGGGCCTGTTCCACTTTTTACAAACTCTATCTCTTCTGGCGACTCAGCCAAATGTATAGAAAATGGAAGAGAATGTCTTTTGCAAAAATCCTTTATGGCCCAAAGCGCCTGCCTAGAGCAAGTATAGAGAGAATGAGGGCTAAAGGACCATTTTGATGGAAGGTCTCCTTTATGTACACTCATTAATTGAGAAATATCAAGGGGAGTTGCCAAAGGATGTATTATTTCCCAGAAAAGGTGGATAAGTGGCGTGTCATTGTTGAGATTTATATCTGTGTCTAGAGAATAGGGGCTGTTCGTAACGTCTCCTACAAGTGCAACTCCTGCCCTTTTTGAAAGCTCAATCCCCCTTTTTACATGGCTTTTTGCCATGGACTTTGTCATGGAAGCACCCTCAAAGTGAATAAGCTCCATGAGCCTTTTAAGCCACGAAGCAAAGCCGAGGCCTGGTGGAATTTTTCCTTCCATCCATGACAAAGACAAGTGGCTATGGCAGTTTACCAGGGCAGGAATTATCACACCTTCATCAATATCCACT
>JAMOUE010000316.1 GCA_027068235.1 Deltaproteobacteria bacterium
TGAGTTTAGCCGTTATTCATATGAAAATGAAAGACTGGAATGGAAAAGATGTTGGAATTATTGTGAGCAAAGGAGGAGTAATTGCTCTTGCCAACCCATATGCCAACTTAATCACTACTGGTATTGAACCTTGGCCTCCATCTGAAATAGTACAAAAGCTTTATGAGAGTCGTCAAAAAAGGGCCTTTGCCGATGACCAACAGGAAGTGTTAGATGAATTCCTCGGGTATTATTCCGACCTGCAATCCATACATAGCGAAGATGCCATAACCTGGAGTGTTTTTGGGACAATATCTCGCGCAGAGACAACGATACGGAACAAATGGATTAATGATTTTTTTGAGATGATAGGTATAAAAGTTGAATCTATAAAAACCTCTGAAATTTTCCTATGGAGACGAATTCCTCATCCAAACACTCTTGTGTCAGGTGGACCTGAAATTGATTTTGGTATTTATACAGAACACACAATTGTATTCGGGGAGGCCAAATGGTTATCTCCTGTTGGTGTTACCCAAGGGAAAAACAAGGATAAAGACCAAATTCAGCTGAGGATGGAATTTCTTGATAAATATGGCAAGAGAATATTTCCATCTATTCAACAAATGATTGTTTTGGGAATTGGATTAAAAAGGGATGTCGTAAAAACTGAACAAAAGGGAAATATCAAATGTGTAAGTACAACATGGGATGATGTGTGTAGTATAGGTTCTCATCCTTTAGCTAAAGAATTGAAGCGATATCTTGAATGGAAAAAGAAGAACTCAAAACATAGAAATAAGTAACAAGAGGGTTCACTTGACCGCCATTCCGCTCCACAGGATGCAATTTATGAAAAAAATTGAACGTTACAGAGGGTGTCTGCTCGGTTTGGCTGTTGGTGATGCTTTAGGGACGACTTTAGAATTTCAATCTCCAGGCAGCTTTGAGCCTCTGACGGACATGATTGGCGGTGGTCCATTTAACCTCATGCCAGGTCAATGGACTGACGATACATCAATGGCCCTTTGCCTGGCAGAAAGCTTGATCGAGTGTAATGGATTCAATTTGATAGATCAACTAGAGCGGTATGTGCGTTGGTATCGTGAAGGCCATCTGAGTAGCACAGGAAGATGTTTTGATATTGGAAATACCATAGCGAATGCTCTGATAAGATTTGAAAATAGTGGTGATCCCTATTGTGGTTCCACGGAGAAGTATTCCGCCGGAAATGGCTCCATCATGAGACTTGCACCAGTTCCAATGTTTTATGCAAACAATCCCGTTGAGGCAATTGAAAAAGCTGGAGAAAGTTCGAGAACCACTCACGGTTTGAAGGTTTGCATTGATGCGTGCAGATATTTCGCAGGATTGATTGTGGGTGCTTTAAATGGTGCCACGAAGGATGAAATCCTATCCGAAAGATACAGACCAGATGGCAAGAGATGGGCGGAGAATGAACTTGTTTCAGAAATCTATGAAATAGCCTGTGGCAGTTTCAAACGGCGTGAACCTCCGAATATCAAGGGTTCGGGATACGTAGTCGAATCGCTAGAGGCAGCTCTGTGGAGCTTTTACAAAAGCGATTCATTCCGGGATGGATGCCTCATGGCGGTCAATTTAGGGGATGATGCCGATACAACTGGTGCAGTATATGGACAATTGGCAGGCGCATATTATGGGATGCGAGGCATACCCAAAGACTGGCTGAAAAAACTGGCCTACCGCGAATTGATTCAAGAATTTGCTGAAAGGATATATGACTTGAGCAAACAAGT
>JAMOUE010000317.1 GCA_027068235.1 Deltaproteobacteria bacterium
TACGGCTGTCTCAAGCCGCTTTGCAACCGACCGCCTCAATTCTTGGTAGCCCTTACCCATGGCCCTGTATTTTCTGGAGCGTAACTCCAAGAGCCTCTTTTTTTCAGAGTCTGTAAGGGACCATTTTATATGGATATCAAATTCATCCTGCAAACCATTGCCATTGACCTTTTCCTTGCTTTGGCGTTTTAAGGCATATGAGCGAAAGGTTCTGAAGCTCTTTGTCTGGAGTACAACTTCATCAGTTGCCTTTACCATCTCGTAACGAAGTTGTTTGAAAAAAGCGAAATCGTTCCGTCTTGCACCAAGAGGTGGCTCCTGGATTATCCTATCAATAGTCTTTAGCTTCAGATTATCTTCTGCCGTCATCTTAAGCTGTGCTGCACAATGCTCCACAAGCTCTCGCGGCACCTTGCCACCTTCCTTAATCCTGCCCTCAATGGCTGCCGCACCTTCTGGCGATATGACAGAATAGTAACCACGCGATGCCATGAGACGTATATCAGCAAGCCCAATGGCCTCGGCCCCTCCAGAGCCACCCTCAGAGATAAAAGCAACAATGGGGACCCTTAGTCTTGCCATCTGGAAAAGGTTTCTTGCAATCTGTTGGGCAGCGCCAGGATAGTCCTCAATGGGATAGGCACCAGGGGTAAAGATGTAGCTATGGATGGGGATTCCTTCTGTCTCTGCGACCTTCATATATCTAAGCGCCTTCTCATTACCCCAGGGCTTAGCACATCCACCGTTTCTGAACTCTTCCCCATAGCCCTTTTCATGGCCAATAACCATTACCTGATGATAATAAATCTTGTTCTTAACCCTGCGGGTAATTGTGGCTCGTGCCACCACTACAGCAGGATCTATATTACACTCTCCTTCACCACCAAGTTCGGTAAAGGAATCGTAGCAATTTTCCAGAATGTCCTGCAGGGTAAAACGTTGAGGGCTTCGGACAATATTGACTGTCTCTATTGGGGTTAGATCATGTGCTACCTGATCCTCTATGAACTCAAGACGCTTTTCTATCTGATCCAGCTCTACAAAAAGCTCGTCTTCTTTCAGGTCAAACATATTGGCCCTGAGCCGTTGGACCCGATCAAGCAGTTCCTGGAGACTACCCCACTCCAAGCTGCCCTTGATATCCGCAAGGTAATTTATACGATCGGCAAGCTCTGTCATATACTTGCCGCTGTCTAATAGCCTTTTTTGATCCATCTATTCGTTTTCTTTGAGCAAAATGTAATCTTACTGCTTACTAAAACCTCAAGATATCATCAACCTTCTCTTTTAGATAGGCAAGGTTGGTAACTATGGGTTTACCAAGGCTGTCTTCGCCTTCAATATGAGTCCGGCTTATAAAATCCTTGGCACGAACCTTAGCTTCCTCAGTGTCATGACCCCAAACTATAGCCAAAGCAAGATTTGGATCATATTCCGTTGGAATTTCATAAGGTTCGTCCTGAGGTACATGGGTATAAACACGCAGCCAAGGTTCATCAGGATAGTCAAACTTGGTTATGGTGCCACACCAGGGAGCAAACCCCCTTTTTACATCCTCTGCAACAATCCTAAGCTCTATGCTTGTCCCTTCAAAGGTAACGTGTTTTTGACTGTATCTTAGCTTTTCACCCAGGGCCGTTCTTATCTGCTCCTTGATAAGGTTCACCTGCCCCTTCTGCTTGGAAATACGAGATATACACGCAGAGATCTCGTTCTCAACCTGAATTCGTGTATTCACCTCCAGAAGATAGGGCCTGCCATCCCTTGTAACAATCCATTCCCACGTACCAACATTGTCATATTCCACCTCTTTGGCAAGGCGTATGGAATATTCTACTATCTGATCCAGCACCTTTGCAGCATCAAAGGGATAATGCACATATTCTGGATCAAAACCAGGAGCAACTTCAACCCGCTTCTGGCGCCCTGTGCTCTGGATGGTGCAGTTTCTAGTGCCAAAGTGGACTACCTCCTTGTGCCTACTGCACAAGAGCTGGACCTCTAGGTGATGATAGTCCTTCATGCACTGTTCTATCAAAACCCCTTCGTCCCCAAACTGTCTTTTGGCGTAATTCTGTATGCGCCTGTAGACCTGCCTGAAGACATCCAGATGGGTAACCTCTTCTATTCCCATGCCGCCGCCACCGGCTGAGGCCTTGACCAGTATGGACGGCCTTTTTATCCCAGCTTCCCGCTGCTGCTGAAACAGTTCCTCTGCCAAGGCTTCCGCTTCTATCTCTGAATATATTGGCTCATCTGAACCAGGAATAACTGGTATATCCAAAGATTTGGCTATCTTCTTTGTATTGATCTTGCTTCCAAGGTCCCTGATAACCTCCCAGCGCGGGCCAATGAATGAAATAGGCCTGTTTCTTACCGTTGCGCGCCTTGCAAATCGAAAATCCTCAGAAAAAAAACCATAGCCAGGATGGATAGCAGTTGCCCCACAATGGTCGGCAACTGAAAATATCTCATTTGGATCCTTGTAGTTGGCTATCTTGTAGGCAGCTTCCTTGCCCTTTTCTATGGTTGCAGCCCTGACATGGCCAGAATGTTTATCTTCTTCCGTATAGACAACCACATAGTCAAGGCCAAGCTGCCTGCAGGCACGCATAATCCTTATGGCGATCTCGCCCCTATTGGCTATTATTATTTTGTCTCTTTTCACAACAAATTTTTTTTAAAAAAATAGTGGCAGTTTTATTTGGGCTACTGTATATTTGCTGACTTGCCTGTATTTTGCTAAGCAAAAGCGCAGGCCGTTTGGGATTTTACCTGATAATACAAAAAAGACAAACCAGATTTTTTAATTTTTAACATTCTCACTATCAGGTAATCGTTTCTTTTCACCTTAATGCCCTGGCTTTCGCACCAGGTGATAAAAAAAGGAGGGCATAAAAATGGCTAAAGTCGAATACGGATTTGGTCAGCACCTGATGCTCGATGGTTATGGATGTGATCGTGAGAAACTTATGGATCTGAATGGAATATACGACTTTTTAAGTCGATATCCGGACCAGATCAACATGACTAAGATAATGCCCCCTTACGTCTTTAAATATTCTGGCAAGGTGCCTGAAGACTGGGGCATTTCTGGCTTTGTTCTTATTGCTGAAAGTCATATCAGCATTCATACATTCCCAGATAAACTTTATCTGAGCCTCGATATATTTTCATGCAAACAGTTTGATGCAGATTCTGCCATCAACCATATCAAAGAAATATTCTCCATTGAAAAGATGGAGGTAAAGCTCCTTAGCCGCGGTCAGGAGTTTCCAAAAGTCATAAGAAGCGTCTCAGAATTTATAAAGGACGAAAGAAGTCACATGACGGTCTAATGACCAATGGGCTGCCACTTTTTAGGTTCTGCCCACGCCTCTGACCTTCAAGGCGCAGACTTCGTAATCTGTCCATTTCCCTACGACGCCACTGCCAGCTATGGGGCAGGAGCTAGAAACGGCCCTGCCCGCATTATTGAAGCATCGGCTCAACTGGAACTCTTTGACGAAGAGCTTGAGATAGAGCCATTCGTTGCAGGGATACACTCTTTACCCATACCTGAAGAGCTACCCATTGAACCTGCAAAGGCCCTAGCCCTTTGCAAGGCTATGGTGGGTTCAGTACTAAAAGTTGGGAAGATACCTGTGCTTCTTGGCGGTGATCATTCAGTCACTATTGGCGCAATTGAGGCTGTAACTGAGGCATTGGATGACATCACGCTCTTACAGCTGGATGCCCATACTGATATGAGAGACAGATATCAGGACTGTCATTTGAGCCATGCCTGCGTTGCAAGGCGTGCCCTTGAACATTGCCATGTGGTACAGGCTGGCATACGTTCCACATCCAAAGAGGAATGGAACTTCTTAAAAAAGAGGGATCTTGTCCCAATTCATGCATCCTCAATAAGGAAAAACCTCCAAGGTGCCACAGAGGATATCCTTTCGCGAATAAAGACAAAACGGCTCTATGTGACCATTGATGTTGACTGTCTTAGCCCATCCCTCATGCCTGCCACTGGCACCCCTGAACCTGGAGGACTTGACTGGTATGATCTACTTTACATCCTTAAAAAAGTGGCTGAGAATTATCAGGTTGTTGGCTTTGACCTTGTGGAGCTTGCTCCTGTACCTGGCATTCACCATCCTGAATTCACATGCGCACGCCTCATTTACAAGATGATGGGCTACATATATGTGTTTAGAAGAAAACTTGCATGAAGACACCTTCTATCAAACTCTTACTAATACTACTAATGGGGGCCTTGTTATCTTTGGCTCTAGGATGCACCAGCCAGGAAACCAAAATGGAAGATAGAAAAGAACATATTTCCCTTACAATCGACAGCAGAAATGAATGCTGAAAGGCCTTGGTTGGCGTAGGACTACGCTTTAGAAACCCAGAAACTCCTGTTGGTGACAAAGTTGAAATTTACATAAAACCCGAAACAACACTCAAGATGAAAAGGCTTCTTTCCATTGTGGGAGGACGGATTTTGCTACAAGAGACAAAAGACGGCTATGTTCACATGATAATAGAAAAGACTCCGCCCCCTTCTTCGCACAAAGCCCCCTAAATGAATTGCAACACCCAGTTACAGATTGGTAACAATCTATTTCTGCACCAAAATGTTCTTCTTGCCCCACTTGCAGGAATAACCGATTTCCCTTTTAGGCAAACTGTTCGCATGTGTGGTGGCGAGCTCACCTTTACAGAGATGATCTCGGCCAACGGCCTTGTGTATGAAAATCAAAAGACCCTTGCCATGCTTTTACCAGTCAAGGAAGAATATCCAATTGGTGTGCAGATATTTGGTTCTGACCCAGAAATAATGTCTGAGGCTGCCGTTATATGTCAGGAGTACGGCGCCACGATTATAGACATAAACATGGGCTGTCCGCAAAAAAAGGTTGTAAAAACTGGAGCTGGCGCAGCCCTTATGCTTACGCCTAGGGTTGCCTCTAAGATAGTTGAAGAGATTGCCAAAAAGGTCTCCATACCTGTTTCTTGTAAGATCCGCCTAGGCTGGGACACCAAGGACATAAATGGTGCGCTGTTTGCCAAAATGTTGGAACAGGCAGGGGCATCTATGGTCACTGTACATGGCAGAACCAGGAGTCAGATGTTTTCTGGCAGGGCAAACTGGCCTTTGATAAAAACAGTGAAAGAAAACCTTTCTATCCCTGTCATTGCAAACGGAGATGTCAAAACCTTAGAAGATGCTATCAAATGCCTTGAAGAGTCCAATGCAGACGGCGTAATGATAGGACGGGCTGCCATAGGAAGCCCCTGGATAATCGGACAGGTGGCAGATGGATTACATAAAGGTATTCATAAGGCCCCTGATATGTCTCTTATATTAGACATAATAGATTTTCACCTTGAAATGATTGAGCAATATTACACTAAAGACGTTGCTCCAAAGATCTGCAGAAAGCACCTTGCATGGTACACCAAAGGGATGAGAAACAGCGCATCCTTTAGAAATCACCTCTTTACAGCAAAAACAATGGAGGAAATCAGATCATTGGCAAAAGACTATTTTCAAATGGTTATCAAACAGTAGAGTAGCCTAGTATGAAAAGCCCTTTAATGGTCGGCGTTGTCGTCAACAGGAGAATCCTCTTTGATAGACTCTGCAGAATCTTCTTCAAGATCATTTGAGATATTATCCTCCTGTATTGCCCTGACTTCTTGAGCTGTTACTTTCAGTGTCTCATCCACATCTTCAGGCGGTAAAGCCATCTCATCGTCAAGAATCCTCAAAAAACTCTCAAATGAGGAGCGCATCTTATAGACGGTCTCTCTTTGAAGCATACGCAGGCGCCTTATTCTGTCTTCAAGCTCGATTGCCTCTTTATGAGCATCCTGAATAATCCTATCTGCATCAAGCCTGGCACGCTCCTTGATGATCTGTGCCTCTTTTTCTGCACCACTTTTCATATCCTCAATTGCCTGGTGCGCTGCAGTCAGGGCCCGCCTAAATTCCGTCTCTTGCTGCTTCAATAGAACTATCTGTTTCTTGTAGGCCAATAACTTGTTTTTAAGATCATTGCGCTCCCTTATTACTGCAGCTAAATAATTTGCTACATCCTCTAGAAAGGCGCCAACCTCCTTTTTGTCATAACCTCTGAACTTGACGGGAAATTCCTTGTCCAGAATCTCGTTTGGAGTGATGGACATAGTAGTTGCCTCCCTAGGAAAGTCTTAAGGCCAGTTCGTATAGACTCGGGACCAAGAAACTATCAAGAAATATAATGGCAAGGACAATCACCATAGGCGTAAGATCAATCCCGCCAAAATGAAGAGGAAGATATTGCCTCACCTTGTTCATCACCGGATCGGTCACGTTGTAAAGAAAACGCACAATTGGATTGTAAGGATCTGGATTAACCCAAGAAATAAGTGCTCGGATTATAAAAACCCACATATATAAATTCAAAAGTATGTGTATGATAGTTGCAATGGCTTTAATAAAATTACTCAATATGAACATAATCTGCTCCTTTACCTATATGAAATCTTTAAAGGTTGCCTTTTTACTTTAAGGCCTTGCTACCTTCGACAATAACCCTTAAAAATATCAAACAACACCCTTCTAGTTACTTTCCAAAAGGACAAATGGGATAATGGCACTTCTTGCACGAAAGGCACAGGCCGCCATGTCCCATTGCTGCAATTTCTTTTCTGCCGATTCGCTCGCCAGCCAGTATCCTTGGAAGAACAAGATCAAGGATAGTGGTCTTGAAATACATGCCGCAAGCCGGAATGCCTAATACAGGCACCTTATCAATATAGCTTACTAAAAACATTGCACCTGGCAACACTGGACTACCATAGGTTATATCTTGGGCACCAGCCATGGCGATTCCCTTTCTGGTAACATCATCGGGATC
>JAMOUE010000318.1 GCA_027068235.1 Deltaproteobacteria bacterium
CAACATGAGCAAAGTCTTATTTCCGTTGAAATTACAAAGTCTTCAAATGTCCAATGAGATTTAAAGGCGGCATAGTGAATTCAGAATGTATCAAAAAGTGTACAATATGTATAAAAAATACGACAGATCATGCCCTTAGCTTGAGAGGTAAGACCTGAAACATTCGTGTAAGATCTCATCACTTTGATGGTTAAAGAGGATTCTTCGATTCTATGGAGGCTTTTATTAATTTGGAATCTTATTTGCTGAAAGTATATCGGCACTATCAGAAGGACGGATTCCTTCTGCATGTAAACGTTTTATGAATTTCAAAGATAATGAAGTTAGGAAAAAAACGACGCTTTCAGCAGCGGTTAGTCTGTGTGTTGTGATATTGATTATGGTTTTGTGGCATTTATCCTTAACAGGCTCTCCATTAAAAAGGTTCCAATACATGCTAGAAGATTCATGGGTACGGTATGGCGTTGATGTTGAGGAAAGTTCTTTTGATACTGTACTCATAGCAATCGATCACCATTCCATAGAGGAACAAGGACCGTGGCCATGGGATAGAAGCCTTTATGTCGATATTATAAATGTTGTTCAAGAGGCTGGGGCAAAGGTCATTGCCATTGATATTCTTTTTGATCAACCAAAGGATTCAGATAATGTCCTTGCTCAAGCTCTACAATCAGCCAACAGTAGTATGCTTGCCGTTTATGCACCAACACGATATGGATGGCAAATATCAAAATATGGCTTAGAGGTAGAAAAACTCCAAAGGCCTTCCCCTTTACTGGCAAGTGCAGCCAAGGAGTTAGGTCATGTAATCCTTACCTATGATATCGACGGAAAAATCAGAAAAATTCCAGCTTTTGTCTCTGATGAAAACGCAACTTATACCGCTTTCCCTTTAGTCATTGGTGCCTTATGGCAAGGTCTAAGATCAAAAGACATTGTACTTGAGACTAATAAATTAAAAATTGGTAACATTGAAATTCCACTGGAAGATGGTGGCTTTTTTCATATCGGCTACTTAGGTGGCCCTGGAGTCTTTCCAAGAGTTTCAGCTACAGATGTTATAAATGGCCGTATACCGTTAGATATATTTAAAAACAAGATAGTTATAATTGGAGTGACGTGCCCTGGATTGGCAGACATTTGGAATACTCCTTTTGCCAGCCAGGGAGGCATGTCGGGGCTAGAGGTGTTGGCCAATGCAGCACAGTCGATTGTGGACAGACGTGTATCTTGTTATGCCTACTGGGAGACCATTTGCCTGGTGTTGCTTTCTGCCTTTTGCGGTGCATTGGTGGGTTTCAATTGTTCCATCAGACTGGCCGTTGCGTTGTGTTTTGTGGTTGCCTTTCTAATACTTGCTTTAGGTTTTTTAGTTTTCATCTATTTTTCTAAAATCATAATTGTTACGCCAATACTTCTTTCTTGGTGTGGAGCGCTTGTTTGTGCACTAGTGATAAACGTGGTTGGTTTTCAAAAAAAGGTTTTGAAACAAGAACAAGTGATTAAAAAGATGTCTAAAGTAGCTGCTGATGCTTCTGTTGATAATAGTAGAGAAGGTTTGTGTAAAGTTCTACAGGATATAACTGGGGCCAAATACATAATAGGAATATTTAGACAAAAAAAGGACGATGCACTAAGTTCAGGTTTTGTTGGAGATATCAATAAAGAGACTAAAAGACGAGTACTGGAAATTATTAAAGATCATAATGATCTTAATACACTTAAGGCTTGGTTTTTAAATACATCAACCAGTTGGTTTGTATTGGAAATTAAATCACGCTTGGAAGTATTAGGCCTATTTCTTATCCCAACTGACAATGTAGAAGGGATGTCCCATTTTGCAGATATGGCAATTACAAAGGCGTTTTCCACACAGGCAGCAATTATTATTGAAAGACAGCTTCTTTTGGAAGAACTTCAAGAGACATGCAAAGGCACTTTAGAGATAGTTATGGATGCCTTAGAAAAAAAGGCTCCAGGCCTAATGGAACACTCTAGGCAGGTTGCAGATGTTGCCAGAGGCATAGCCAGAAGTCTTGGGCTTGAGCCAGAAGTAGTAGACCTTATTTACAAGGCAGGAATGCTTCATGATTTGGGTTTAGTAGGAGTGCCTGATTACATCCTCGTAAAAAAGTCTTCTTTGACTGCAGAGGAAAGGGTGTGGATTGAGAGCCATCCAGCTATTGGTGCGGAAATGGTATCACAGGTTCCCCAACTTAAAAAGTGTGCAAATATCATAAGGCATCATCATGAACGGTATGATGGTAAGGGATATCCAGACGGTCTTGTTGGTAGTGAAATATCGTTAGAGGCAAAAGTCTTAGCAGTGGCAGAGGCCTTTGTTACTGAGCTAACAACGAAGTTTGATTCTTACCATCAAGATATAACTCTGCTTAAATCAGAGGTTTTGCAGACAATAAAGAGTAACATTGAAATTCAGTTTGATAAGAAAGTAGTACAGGCACTTCTTGACATAGAAGGGGATATAAAATGCAATTAAATAACAGGATAGCTAGAAATAGCTTGGCCTTATCCATTTTATCGCTGTTTATCTTGGTTGGGTCTATATTTTTTTCATCTGTATCCAACGCCAAAGAGCTTAAAGTGCTTGTTGTGAGATTGAGTGGCAGTGTCCTCATTGAATCAAGCACAAGTGGCAACTGGGCGCCTGTGCATAAGTGGATGACTATTCCGTTAGGTGCAAAGATTAAGACCTTACCTGGCTCTTTTCTCGATCTGTTAATAAATAAGGCTGCAATAGTAAGAGTAAAGGGTGAAAGTGAATTTATGGTGGCACAGATGGTAAAGGGCTTAGAAAAAGTTCTATCCAAAGCCAAGCCAGGCTCTTGTGACAGAGATCAATGTAAGGCTCCAACGGTTATCAAACTTTTTAAGGGTAAGGCCTTTTTATATGTAAGCCCTAGTTTTTCCCGTTTGCCATTTATAGTGGAGACACCTATAGGGATAGCTGGAGTGACCGGTACGAGGTTTGCCGTAGATCTTACTGAAAGGGAATCTTTTATAGTTGCCGTTTATCAAGGAAGTGTTGTGGTGTGGAATAAGTTAAAACCTCAAAAGTTTGTAGAGGTGGAGCCAGGTTTCATCGTCAAGTTGGCTGTAGAAAGGCTGCCTGAGACTCCTAAGATTATGACAGATGAGGAAAGAAAAAGGTACGAAGAGTGTTTGAAACTGCATTTTGGTCTTGAGAATAATCAAGCCTTTTTAGAGATTGGTAGCAGGTATCAGGGTATCTTTTCGAGGGGATATTCTCCTGATGTTTTATCAGAATTTGGGCCAAACCGTACTGGTCAATATCAGTATCAAGGAAAAACAGAGCAACGCTCAGTAGTTCAAGAAAGAAAGGAAGGCAATGGTTCTCAAGTTAGGAAGGGATCGGTTGAAAGTCATAGCTCTACCTTAGAAAATCACTCTTCTAAAATGGATCATCATCCTTCTAAGGATCATCACGATATGACAGATAGACATAGTAGAAAGGATCATGGCAAAATGGATCGCGGCTCAAAGGATATAAAAGGTATGCATCATGATCCTTCATCTGGAGTTCATTCCACACCAGCGAGAAGTGGAGGGCATCACCCTTCAGCAGTGCACGATACCCATTCTTCACACTTTTCAAGTGGCGCTTCATCAACTCGTGGTAGTTCAAAGGCTCATACATCAAAAGGAGGCAAAAAAAGATAGGATTAGAGTGCAAGAATGGTGGGTTTAAAAGGGATAATGTTATCGATAATAAGTCCAAAATCTATATTGACTCTATACTTTCATTACTAGAAGAGAGTCCGCTATCGCTATGGGCCAAAGAAAGATTTACATTTATCTCATAATTTGCTCCTTACTGATTACATCGGTACTTTACATTGCGTTAGATCGTTTGATAGAGGGAGTTTCTGTAAAGGCCCTTTCAGCTGTTGGAACATTGCTGTCTGTTTCTAGCCCATCTGAAAAATCTATTGTCAAGTTTAAAACCAGGAATAGAGATTCTCTAATAAGGCTAACATTTTTTGACAAAGATCTTAAACTGCTTTCTGGTGAAGCCTTTCCTAATTCTCAACTTATCAGACAAGATATGCAGTTTGCTTTAAGATCTGGACTCAAGATCGATAATTTTAAGGCTGGCTATCAGATTGTTCCTACAAACAGCTTAGTAGCTGTTGTAAGTATTAATGATCAAGTGTTGGATGAATTGTTGGTTCATGAATGGCCATTCTTTGTGTTTATATTTTTTATAATTATGACCTTGCTTTTTGTATTAGTTCGCTTCTTTCCAAATGATGCAACCAAGGTTTCCAAATATAGAGACTTTTTGAATGAAATTGTTCAAGTTTCAGAGGAAGTTGATTTTAAAGAGCTATTATTTTTGATTAAAGAGAAAATAACTGATCTTAAACATACTATTTATGAGCTTGAAAGAGAAAATTCCGCACTAAAATCTGAAATTCAACATCTGAAAAGAGCCCTTCGAAAGACTACTCAGGACCTAGAGGCAACCCAAGATTATCTATTAAGGGCTGGTACATTGAGTGCTCTTGGTGAATTTGCAGCAGGCATATCACACGAGCTCAATAACCCAATTGGAATAGTGCTGGGCTTCACCCAACATCTTCTAGATGAAGTTTCACAAGATCATCCTCATTACAAAAAGTTGAAGCGTATGGAAATAGAGCTGATAAGGTGTCAAAGGATATTGCAGGATCTTCTTGCCTTTGCTAGGCCCCAGCAACCAGCCCTCACTCTTGTAGATGTTAATAGACTAGTAAAGGGTACGGTACAGTTTGTTTTTTATCCTGGTACCGAAGGGATTGAGGTCGTTTGTAATTTTGAAGAAGATCTTCCTCCCATCCAAGTAGACCCAGATCAGTTAGAGCAGGTATTGATTAATCTATTGAAGAATAGTGTGCAGGCAATTGATGATGGTCAAGGAAAGATTGTTATTTCTACTGCTACTGTAACCTTGACGCATGAAGATACGGTTATGTTGAGTGCGCCTGTTGTTCAGCCTGGTGCATTGCTTATGGAGGGATCTTTGGCGCCACTATCTGTGCGAGTGCCACGGATTGAAGGCAAGGTCAAGGTAGGAGATGAGGCAATCAAGATAGAAATTACAGACAATGGATGTGGGATAAATCCTCAAGATCTGCAGAAGATCTTCACTCCTTTCTATACTACTAAAAAAAATGGTACAGGCCTTGGTTTATCCATTTGCTGGAAGCTTATAAGAAGAAATGGAGGCATCTTGAAGGTAAGAAGTAATCCAGGAGAAGGTAGTACCTTCATTATTATTTTCCCACTAGACAAGGAGAGGCAGGATCATGAAGCAAATGGGTAAGGTATTGGTTATTGATGACGAACAAGGTTTTTGCGAACTGCTGGAGAGCGTGCTTCAAAGGCAAGGCTTTCAAGTGGTAACTACTACTGCTCCAGAAAAAGCCATAGATATCATTGAGGAAGAAGAGATAGATCTTGTCTTTTTGGATTATAAGATGCCTTCTTGTGACGGTATAACCTTGCTTAAACGTATAAAAGAGTATGATGAGAATATTGTCGTAATAATGATAACGGCTTATGGGAGTATCGAAACAGCTGTAGAGGCCATGAAATATGGCGCTTACGATTTTATTACAAAACCATTTCAAAAGGATGATCTTATTCGCCTTACCCAAAAAGCGTGGGATAAAAGAAAGATTATGGTTGAGATGTCCCATCTTCGTGAGGAGATACAGGAACGTTACAGCTTTAATAATATTATAGGAAAGAGTAAGCCCATGCAGGATTTGTTTGAGCTTATCCGGCGGGCAGCTAAAAGTAAATGCACCGTGGTAATTCAAGGAGAAAGCGGTACTGGTAAGGAGCTTGTTGCCAAGGCGATCCACTACAACAGTCCTAGAAAACATAAAAAGATCGTCTGTGTAAATGCAGCAACATTACAGGATACTTTGCTTGAGTCACAATTATTTGGTCATGTAAAAGGTGCCTTCACAGGAGCTTATAAAGCCCAAAAAGGATTCTTCGAGATTGCAGATGGAGGTACACTGTTTCTTGACGAAATCGCCGAAATAAGTCCTGCTATACAGGCAAAGCTTTTGAGGGTGCTTCAAGAACGAGAGATTGTACCCCTTGGAAGTACGACCCCAATAAAGGTCGATGTAAGGCTGCTGGTTGCAACCAACCAAGATCTCAAAAAGGTCATGGAGGAAAAGAAGTTCAGAGAAGATCTCTACTATAGGCTTAATGTGCTTACAATCACCATCCCACCTTTACGAGAGCGTGTAGAGGATATACCTCTACTTGCCATGCACTTTTTGAAAAAATATGCAAAAGAGGCTGAAAAAGAGATAAATGGTTTCACTCCCATGGCCATGGAACTTCTTTGTAGCTATCCGTGGCCAGGAAATGTAAGGGAGTTGGAAAATGTCATTGAAGCGGCTGTTTCATTAGAGACGTCAGATACTATTACTACACGCTATCTTAACTATGATGGCAGGCTGTCTTCCCTTCCAAAGGGCATAAAGTTTATCGAAGATGATAAAATGGTACCATATGTCGATGCCAAAAGACGTTTTGAAAAGGAATATATACTTACTGCTCTTGAAAGGTGTAAGGGAAACGTGAGTTTGGCAGCAAAACAGACGGGTATTATAAGGACAAATTTTTATAAAAAGCTAAAAAAGCTAGATATAAAGCTAAAAAAAGATTGATATACATCTTATCCCTCATTTCTCTATAGAAGTCCATTCTAATATTGTCATTTCTTTCCCTTTAAATTTCATTTATTATTTACAATTATTTACAAACAAAGCTACTAAAGATTGTCTATAGATTGTATAAAATTGCTCTTATAGAAGCTGTAGCATTTTTTTTACATACTGTAT
>JAMOUE010000319.1 GCA_027068235.1 Deltaproteobacteria bacterium
GATCCTCGGAGATAGATCATACCCTGTGTATGAGTCGTTGGTGGTTAGCTTCAAAAATGTCCCCTGGGATGAGCTTAAGGTTGGTCGTCAGATACGTTTTACTGCAAGGCTTTTCAAAGTGAGAAACTTTGGCACCCCTGGCACCTTTGACTATGAGAACTGGTGGGCTCTAAGAGGTATAATGGTACGTGCTGTTTGTCAAAGTCCTCTGGCAATGGTCTTTGTTACAAAAAAGTCTAGCGATATAGGTCTTCTCCATGTCTTTCAACTCGAGATAGAAAAGGTAAGATTTTCTGTCATTCAAAATCTCCTGACCAGAATGCCTAACCACGTTTCTCCTGTAGCTGTTGCCCTTGTCACTGGGTCAAGGTCGTGGTTGCCTCAAGAGCAAAGGGATCTTTTCTCTTCTTCAGGTGTTGGGCATCTGTTTGCCGTTTCTGGCCTCCATATGGCAATGGTGGCAGCCATAGTTCTTTTTATTGTGAGGCTTATAGGACGAATTTTCCCATGGATACTTCTTCATACAGATATAAAAAAGGTTTCATGGATGGCCTCGGTGCTGGCGTGTGGTTTTTATTGCGCACTTGCCGGTGCGTCTCCATCAAGCCTAAGGGCGTTTTTGATGGTTGCTTCCGTGGCCTTTTGCATTCTGCTTGAAAGAAAATCCTACATGGAATCGGCTCTTTTTGTGGCAGCATGGATCTTGTTGCTGAAAAGTCCCTTTTATCTATTTGACATCTCCTTTCAGCTTTCCTTTTTTATGGTCTTTTTTCTTATGTTATGGGGGCGGTATGCCAAGTGTTTAATGCCATTTGCCATAAACCATGTATGGAGCTTTCTACTACTTTGCCTTTTGGCATTTATTGCCTCGACTCCTATCGTGGCCTTTTATTTTCACAGATTAAATCCATGGTCTCCTCTATTGAATCTCTTATGCATACCAATAGTAGAATTTGTGGTCTTGCCGTTTTTGTTTCTTGGAGGCTTTCTTTCTCATGTGTCATCTTGGCTTGGCACACAGGTTCTGTCAGTGGCATCGATTGGAATAGAGACGGTAGACAAACTGGTATTCTGGTTTTGTGATTCAGAGTGTATAAATCATTTCATCCTGCCTCCGCAGCCCTGGGAGTTATTTTTGGTAACAACCATATTTTTGTTATTTCCAAGTGTTTTTGAACGTAGAATTATTCGTCCTTTCGTTTTTATCCTTGTAGCTATTTTGGTAGCAGGGCATACGATGCAAGCCTACAAAAGGCACCATAGGGGCCTTATTGCTTTACACGTAGTGGATGTAGGCCAGGGTCTATGTCAGGTTCTTGAACTGCCAGATGGCAAGACGGTAGTTGTAGATGCCGGTGGCTTTAACAGGTCGAGGTTTGATGTTGGAAGCAGGGTAGTTGCGCCATATCTTAGGAGACTTGGCATAAAAAATATTGATGTGTTAGCCATTTCACATCCTGATACAGACCATATTGGAGGGGCATCTTCTCTTGTAAGGCAGTTTCAAGTTGGAGAGGTGTGGCTTACAAAGAGTGAAGAGGAGCCTAAAAATCATCTCTATACAGACTTTATTGATCTAGTCAAAAAGTACAGGGTTCCCATAAGGATAATCCAGACAAACAGCCATATACCCATCTCAAAAGGTGTTGTTATAGACTGTTTCGTTCCAGAGCAAAGAGGTGGTTACTACACCAAAAACGACAACAGTTTAGTCTTCAAAGTGACTTTCAATGGTGAAGGTGTGCTGATGCCAGGAGATATTGGAAAAAGAAGGGAGCGCGAACTTGCTTTGCACAACTATTCTATTCAATCTGCTGTCATGGTTGTGCCGCATCATGGATCAAAAGGATCAAGTAGTTATCCCTTTATCAAAAAGGTTTCACCAAGGTTTGCAGTCATTAGCTGCGGTTACAGGAACTTTTTCCATCTTCCTTCTCATGTAGTTCTTGATCGTTATAAAAGACTTGGGGTGAGTGTTTTAAGGACAGATCTTTTAGGTACTGTTGACATAAAAATAGCCGGAAACCGTAATATCACAGCCTCCGGCTACTACATGCAAAATATTTAGAATTTATAGTGCGGGAACCATCTCATTTTTTAGAGATGGCCATTAATCTAAGAAGTATTTGAGTTTTTCCCTACGACTAGAGTGTCTAAGGCGGTTTAGAGCCTTTTTCTCTATCTGACGAATCCTTTCCCTTGAGACGTTGAAACGCTTACCAATCTCTTCCAGGGTGTATTCAGAATCTTCCCCAATTCCAAAGCGCAACCTTATTATCTTTTCTTCCCTAGGGCTTAAGGTGGCAAGGATACTTTTTATGCGTTCTGTAAGCTCTTTCTCTCTCACGCTTTCATAGGGGGAGACGGCATCCTTGTTTTCTATGAAATCTCCAAGGGTGCTGTCCTCGTCTCCTACAGGGGTCTCGAGAGATACAGGTTCCCTTGAGGCCTCGAGAATGGAGAGTATCTTTTCCATGGGAAGGCCAGTACGCTCAGAGATCTCTGCAGGGGTAGGCTCCCTGCCAAGCTCTTTAAGCATGGCGTAAAAGGCCTTGAAAAATTGGCTTCTAAGCTCGAGGAAATGTACCGGAAGCCTGATTGTCCTAGTTTTGTCAAGGATAGCCCTGGTGATTGCCTGTCTGATCCACCAGCTTGCATAGGTAGAGAACTTGTTGCCCTTGGTGTAGTCAAAACGGAATACAGCTCTCATGAGCCCCAGATTCCCTTCCTGAATGAGATCTGCCAGGGAAAGGCCTTGGTGCATATAACGTTTGGCAATGCTTACCACCAGGCGCAAGTTGGCGTTTATCATCTCATCCTTGGCCCTTTCTACCTTTTTCTGCTGAATCCTAACCAACTTCCACAACTCTTGAATGGATTGGTTATCCGGGTGTTTCTTGGCGATGTTGGCTACTGTCTCAGCTAGGTAATTCAGGTGTTGTTTCTTGGGCTTGAGGGTAGGGTCTCTTCTTTTCCAGAGCCTTATTTGCTCCCTTAAGGCCTCCATCTCAGAGGCGGTGGATTCGTGCTCCATTATTGCAGAGATAATGGCGTTGAATCCGGTTCGTATGATCTTGCTAAGTTCCTCTTCACGTTCTGGAGTGAGGAGCTCATACCTGCCCATTTCCCTAAGGTATGTAGTTGTGATCTCCTCAGAGTCTGTGTATTCCCCAGAGTCGAGGACAACCTGTTGTTTGGGTTCTTGGGAATCTTTGGGCGTAATCTTGGTAGGTGGCTGAGAGGTCTCCACTCCTTCTGTAGCCATCTGTCCTTTGAAGGCTAGGGCGTCGTTGATGTTACCCCCTATAACTTCAATATTGTTCTGGCACAAGACATCGAAGATTTCTTCTAGTTTTTCAGGATCTTTGATGTCGTCCGGAATGATTTCATTGAGAGTTTCATAAGATAAAGACCCACTATGGCCAGCTTCAAGTAGCTGATCCATGTACCCACCAGTAGACTGTCCAGTACTTTCCTTTCTCATGGTTTTTGGAGCCATCTTGGCAAAACCTCGTATAAATAATATGTTTAGGTTATTTCTAAAGTTTTGTTTTTTTTATCCCGTGGCTATGTGATGATGAAAAAATAATCCTTAAAATAGCAATAACAATGTTGTTTTAGGTTATCTTCTCACACCTTACCCTTGCATAAAAAATCTTAAATTTTTAGAAGCAGCCTTTAATTACCATAATGAGCTTGAAGCGAAAACATCCTATTATAAAAAATAATTTTGAGTTTGGCAAGAGAAATATTTATTTGATGACTTGACTATATCTTCTAAAGATTTCAACTCTTTTTTGACGGGCAAAATAGACACTTTTTTTAAAAAGGCAAGGCTTTTTTTCAAATAACTTATCAAATTTTCAGAAAATTTTCTTGACTTTTCCACTTATCTATTTATGATTGGCTGACTATTTAATTCGAAAGGGGGGATACCCTTGGCCATTGTCGTTGAAGTCCAGGATAACCTGGAAAAGGCGCTAAAGCTGCTAAAAAAGAAGATGCAGCTGGACGGGCTTCAGCGAGAGCTAAAAAATAGGCGCTTTTACGAAAAACCAAGCGTTAAAAGGCGCAGAAAGGCTCAAGAAGCTGAACGCAGGCGCAGAAAGGCAAGCAGAAGAAGAAAAAGATACTAAAAATTGACAAAGATTTTTTTGTAAAAGGGGCTTTATTTTAGGCCCCTTTTTTTATTTTCTATTGAGTTGTGCGCTGGAAGCCCGCAAGGTCAAATAATCTGTAAACTCATCTATGTCTTTCATGGCCTTTTTGGATATTTCAGCGGTGAGTTTTTCACCAAGGCTATGGGGTGCTTCTATTTTCCCGCAAAGGGCGTGAAAAATCATGCTGTTTCTAATTCGTTCCTTTGATATTGCAGGCACGAACTCTTCCAGCTTGTCTGTTCTAAACATCAGCCTTGCTTCAAGAAGTTTTCCAAGCACCTCATCTACGTATGGCAAAGGACATTTCAGTTCATCGCACAAGGTTTTAGGGGTTACGGCCCTTCCCATGTCAAAGTTTTTGTAGGCAATATGAAGAATATCTAAGGCAAGGGCCAGCTTGCCAATGGGCGTTAGGGGCTTTTTTAACGGATTTAGTCTATTGAAATTTTGTACGGCATAAGATGTCTCTGCGCCAATTAAAAATATGATCCACCCTATATATACCCAGAAAATGAATAGTGGAAGGGTGGCAAAGGAGCCATATATGGCATTGTAACGGGCAACCCCAATCTGGAGCTTGATATAAAAGGTCTGTGCCAGTATCCAGCCAACACCACCTATAATTCCACCAAGGGTAGCAGGCCACCACTTGACCCTGGTATTTGGCATAAATCTGTAGAGGATGGTGAAGGTACCAATGATGATTATTAAAGGAAGCAACTTGAAGATTATTGGAAGAAGCCAAGATATTTTCAATATAGAAGTGACTTTTTCAAGGAGCGTCTTACTTTGGTTGGCTGTAATTGCCCAGAAAGCTATGTTGATGGATAGAGGCATAAGAACTATCAGGCCAATGTAGTCTATGATCTTTCTTCCTATGTCTCGAGATTTTTTTGTTTCCCATATTGTGTTCATGGCATCTTCAATGTGGGTCATTAAAGATACAATTGTGAGTAATGAAGCTACGATACCAAGCCAGCCAAGGGCAGCAAAATTAGTCTTGTCCACATAGTCAAATATCTTATCAATGGCCAACTTCAGGTGTTTGGTAGAAGCAGAATGGAGTTTTAAAGAATTTTGATTTTCGCTTGTGACATTAGTATCCTTCATATCTCTGAAGGCAGTATTCTCAGAGAGGGCCTCCATTTCTTCAAGCATCTTGTAGGCAGCTTGCTTCATATAGTTATCGGCGCCAAGGCCCTTCACAAGGGCTGTTCCCATGGCAAGAACCGGTACAAGAGACAGAATAACGGTATATGTCAAGGCGCTTGCGCGCAATTCCAGCCCGTGTTTGGCAAAACCTGAAAGGACAAGACAGATAACCCTTAGGACGCTTTTTATAGCATAAGATAAGCCATTACCTTCATCTGGAGGGGTATCCTGCCAAACCCATTGTCTGAAACTTAAAAGCCAAGCCATACTATTCCTCTAAAAAACGGTAGGGGTTAGTCCTTTCCTCTCACTTTCTAACTTCTACCTTGTATTGGCTATCTCTAAAAACTGCCTTTTTATCAAATTGGCTGCGTTATGATCAAAAAAATAATCCACGA
>JAMOUE010000320.1 GCA_027068235.1 Deltaproteobacteria bacterium
CCGGGCTGGTCTGATAAGCTGTTCATACATGGAGAAAAATTATTTAGTTTAGGCACTTATGACCAGCCGATTGCTCCAGATGATGAGCCAGATGGTTGGTATAGACGGGTGGCAGCAAGCATGTTTGACGTCTCTGAGCCATCCAATCCTGAGCTTATAAGCAGGATAGTTCCATTAGCTGATAAAGGGCATATAACCTATTCTCTGGCGTTAGATGATGAAAGAGCGCTTTTGCTCGATTGGGACAAACAGTTTTGCGCATTCCCTCTTAAAATCAGTTCATACGAAAGCAGAGACAAAAATTATTTGCAAATATGTAAGTTTAATAATGGCAACATAGAAGACGTTGGGGCTGCCCCTGTGCCAATTCAGTTAGAGAGGCCTCTATATTTGGAGGACAAGCTGTTGGGAGGACTTGGAAGCCTAGGCTTTTACACCATTGACTGGCACGCCACTCCAGAAGTCATTGGCTCTGTAGAGCTGGCAAGAGATTTTATATGGCTGGATTACCATAACGGCCTTTTATGGGCTGCCACATCTTTGGAAGACTGGAACATATTCAAGCTGTTTGGATTTAGGCCAGATAATCTTGAAGAGCCTGTTCACACCTTTAACTTAGATAAAAAGTATTCTTATATTGATATAGATGGCGATTATGCTCTGTTCTATAACCGTTCTCCTTTAAAAATCACCTTATTAAACTTGAAAAGCGGCAGCTATTCAGAAGAATATTCGCTTGAAGAGCCTAGCAACAGTTCCAGTTATTATGGCAATCTTATATTCAAAAATGATAAAATTTATGTTTTAGAAAATGAGATGATTGACCCTGCTGATCCAAGGCCTGCCACTGATTTATCTACTCTGCCATCATGTGTGCGTCCTTATTATGTAAAATTCATGAAGGTCTGGAAGACACAAGGAGAAGATCATCAGCCTGAATTGATAGTCAAGGCTTCTGTGCCCGGACAACTTATAGGAGTAACCAGCAATAATAAGTTGATATTTAAAGAGCCTTACGACAACAAGCTATTGCTTCATCTAGTAGACATTGAAGATGGGCAGCCTGTATTAAAGAAAAGCAGATCCTTTGAATGCGCTTCATGGTCAGCAAATGCCCTTCTTACTGAATCAGATAAACTTTTTTTAACATGCGCTCCTTATGATCCCTATCCTATTGTGATAATGGAAGAAGAGACAGATTCAGCTAATATCCCTGAGCGGTCAATAATGCCCATGCGGGAATCTAAGCTTTTTGCGATTGAGCCTGAAAGTTTAGAAGTAAAGGCTTCGTTGAAATTACGCACTGATGCCTATATTCAAGATGGCTTTTCTGATCTTGTGTTAATCAATGAACAAGGTTATATAAGGCCTCTTGGAGCAGAATCAGCATTAGAAACGTGGGAATCCCGCTGCGCTGTATATAAATTCACTGGCAATGCTTTTCAGCTTGTAAAAAGGCTAAGCGATGATATATGCAATGCAAGGGACTTTGCCCTGTCAGATACAATGTTATTTACAGCTTATGGCTTAGAAGGGCTTACAAAGACATTGCTTCAAGAATAGTTCAAAAGCCAATAAGGATAAAACAGGCTGCCACTTATTTAACAGCTTCTTTTTTCTGGAGCCTCAAAATAGCATCCCTTAATTGGGCAGCCCTTTCAAATTCAAGCTCTTTGGCAGCCTGTTGCATTGCCCTTTCAAGCTCTTTTAGCCGTTTTTCCAAGGCCTTTGGATTGTCTGCAT
>JAMOUE010000321.1 GCA_027068235.1 Deltaproteobacteria bacterium
AAACGGAGCTAAACCAACATTGTGCAACAACATAAATGTCTGAGGAAAACGTGAGTTTTTTTGAAAGTGATCATAGTATTGTAAAAATAGATGGCAAAGCCATATTAAACAATCTGAACTACTTAAATCAAATCACCACACAAGATTGTGAGCTTATGCCAATTATCAAATCTGATGCTTATGGTCACGGCATCCTTGAAACGGCAAGACTGCTTTATAAAAAGGAAATTTGGGGATTTGGCATCTATGAAATTGATGAGGCCACTATCCTTAGAAGAGCCGGCATAACTTCCCCTATATTAATGCTTTCTGGCCTTTTGGGAGATGATGTAGAAAAAATTCTTGAGTTTGATCTTACCCTTGGCGTAGTAACGGTTGATGAATTAAGAAATCTTGCCACTATAGCCAGCTTGCATGGCAAACGGGTACCAGTACATCTTAAAGTTGATACGGGGATGTCCCGTTTTGGTATGACTCCTGAGGAAATAGTGTGGATCGTCACAAACAAAAATCGCTTTAAAAATATAGAATTTCAGGGGATCTACTCTCACCTTGCTTGTGCTGATGAACCAGAGAACAGTGCAAATTCTAACCAACTCAATTTATTCAAAGAAATCTTACATCAAGTACGCCTCCTGTCATGGCATCCAAAGTATGTCCACATTGCAAACTCTGCAGCAATCCTACATCTCAAAGAGAGCCACTTCAATCTTGCAAGACCTGGTATTGCCATATACGGGGCATTGGATATTCCTGGAACCGATGGTTCACATCCAGCCCTAAAACACGCCATGTCCTTTTCAAGTAAGATTATCCACATCAAAAGTTTGCCAAAGGGTGCATGTATCAGTTATGGTCATAGGTTTCAGGCACAGCACCCTATGAATGTTGCCATTGTCCCTGTTGGCTATGACAATGGCTATTTGCGAAGATTGTCAAACAAGGCCCATGTACTTATAAATGGCTTTAGGTGCCAGGTAGTTGGGAATATATGCATGAAAACCATTATGGTTGACGTAACTGGAATAAAATGCAAGCCTGGAGACGAAGTAATACTTATGGGAGAGCAGAAGGGGGCGTCTGTTACAAGTGTTGAGCTTGCCAGACACGCATCGACCATAAGCTATGAGTTTCTATGCCTTCTTGGAAAACTTAACAAGAGGATATTTGAGTAAGAGAAATGTTTGGGATAGGACTTCCAGAACTAATTGTTATACTTATTTTGGCCTTAATCGTCCTTGGGCCTGAAAAGTTGCCTGTGGTTGCAAAGCAGGTAGCACGGTTTATGAACGATCTTAAAAAGGCCTCAGAAGAATTCAAAAAGGAGCTGGAACTTGACAAGCTTGACGATATAAAAAACCCTGTCAAGTTGGATAATCTCCTTGGCGATGACTTCAATAAGCTCAAAAAAGACTTGACACAGCCAGAATTTTTGACATCTGAAGCAGAGAAAACCTCAGACTCCAAAGACAACAAAACTATTGGAGGCCTTGGCCCAGAATGGCAAGAGGCAAAGGGTAAAGGCAAAAGTGAAAAAGAAAAAACAGTAAAAGAAAAAGCGGTAAGTGAAAAAGACAGTGAATGAGGCCTATACCCTTCAAGACCATCTGTCTGAATTAAGAAAAAGGCTCATAAATTGTGTAATATTGTTTTGCCTTGCCTTTGCTACCGCCTATGCCCTTTCTGACTTCCTGATATCATTTCTCTTTGAGCCAGTTAAACAAAGCCTTCCCCAAGGTAGCA
>JAMOUE010000322.1 GCA_027068235.1 Deltaproteobacteria bacterium
ACCGATATTGCTCTAAGAGATGAATATGATCTACATAGCAGTAATCAATTTTTTGTCTTCAAGGATACAAAGTTAAACTTGGCAATCCGCCAGCCCACCAACTCTTTGATTTGGTGAAGGTGGAGCATAAGTCAGATAGTGAAGTGAAGGCTCAGCAAGAAATTTTAGTGCTTATGGTCACTGTCGATAAGACTCCGAATGGGTGAAGTTGCTTGTGAAATTTCAAAACGAGCTGAAAAATGGCTTTTGAGCAAGGAAAACTCATCCTTTATCAATCTGAGGATGGCAAAGCAGCGATTGATGTACGCCTTGAGAATGAAACAGTATGGTTATCTCGCAAAGAGATGGCCATGCTGTTTGATCGGGATTACAAAACTGTTGCCAAGCACATCAACAATGTCTTTAACGAAGGAGAATTACGGAAAGATTCAGTTGTCGCAAAATTTGCGACAACTGGCATTAACGGAAAAACATGATTAATCAGGTAATTTCGCACCTGGGGCAACTGCTGCATAACCCGAGAATTCAACGGAATATTTCATCACTGTAACATAGGCAGTGATCGCATGATTTTTCCAGTCCTGAGAAAATCGTTGCGAAAATATTCCTGAATCACAGGATATGTTGGTGTGATTCAGCCTACGTGTGCGTAAAGCACTTGGCTTGGCCCGCGGGAGGATTTCGTTGAATGTACTGACAGGTAAATGGTTGTCGGAAAGTATAACAGGCAGAACGTGGTAATAACCCCGGAGTCCGGCAGGTGGCATCCAATAATCAGGTCAGCTGTAGAGCCACTGATGACTGAATGATAAACAGGTCGTCATTGTTCCCGTAAAAGGTCAAGAACATGTGGTTGGACGCTGCCGACGTTGCACCGGATAAGAGTGTCCGTTGCAGACACTTGTCTCCGGGGTCATTTGCATGATGTTGAGCAGGATTTAAGGCTAGTTAGTTAGCTTTCTTTTCCCCTTCCTGGGGCTGAACACATTTCTGCAGGTCCTCCATCGAGGTCGCCTTCTCTATGCAGTTGCGCTCGGCAGTCAATGCATCCAGTTGGGCTGGATCATTTTTTACCTGTTCCATCTTGGCAATAACATCTCCAAGCATTTTTGCCTGCTCGCCGGCAAAATCATTAGCAAGGGCAGGACCGGCCAAAAAGGCGCATGCAATAGCTGCAAGTATTAACTTTTTCATTTTTTTCCTCCTTAGGAATTAAATAGTGTTGTACTGCACGTTCCCCCTCGTCATAGCAGCAAGCGTGCCATTCCATGCGGATGTTACAGGTTTGCTGGGAAACTGTTTTTGTAAATTTCATGCAATTCGTTGTAATAGCGTTATAAATATACTTCCTGTTTTTCAGGGTAATCTCTGGAGACAGCATTTTTCATAAGAACGTAAGCATGAGCGAAATCTTTGCTTATGGTTGTTGTGTCTTAAAAAAAGAACAGCATAGAACTCCTTTTGGGATAACGCATTGAAATTACATCATAAGAAACTGTACAGCTTTGGAGACAAAGGCAAAGGGAGGTTGTTGCCATGTGGTTGGAATTATAACTATTTTCTTTCATGATGGTTAGGTGGCAACCATGAAAGCACAAAAAATGCCCGCCCGCTTGACTTTCGGCCCTGCTGGTACCACTTTGTAGTTATATGATACCTGAAAACTCCTTGCTGGCATGTTTTGCCCGGTTGTTTTTGAGGGCACAGTGTTTACCTGCGGTTGTACTGATTCTTTTGCTGGT
>JAMOUE010000323.1 GCA_027068235.1 Deltaproteobacteria bacterium
CGTTCTACAATTAGAGACTATCAAATTTTTTTCTAAGTAAAACAAAAACTTTTGCAACCACTCATGTCATTTATTAAGTTTTAAAAACTATGATGAAAAGATGTTTAGTACCTGCCATATATGTCTCAATGTTGGTGCTCGCAGTTTCTTGCGCTGTATTTCCACGTAATCAGTTTCGGCCTGTAGAGAAAGGAGATTACTGGAGGGTAAGGCTTACAAAATTTGAGTCTGGCTCTGACCTTGTTACCCAAGGAGGGTTTGACCATCCTTATAATTTTACCCTGTTGAAGTTGAACAGGATACTTGGGGCTGTCTACTATGAAGATAAAGATGTATTAGGAAAATCAAAAAAATATCCTGTTTTTACTAATAAGGTTCGCGCAAGGCTATTGAAACCACTGAAAAAAGCATTTGAAATGGCAAGGCCCGATGAGGTTGTGGATTTTTCATTCATGTTAAAGGAACAATTGCTGGTGTTTTTTTCAAACGATTTTTTTACCAGCGGTATCATGTTCATAAAAGATGGAAAGTTGAACATGGTTTTTAGAACCATCAATTTTAAGGGAGTCAATTATTCAGAGGCTGTACGCCAGTTTGTAGGAGACCCAACTAACAGGCCTGTTGCAAATTCGTGGAGGCTTGTTGTCGGCCCTGGTATGACTTTAAAGGAGGCGCCAAAGTCTAAATTTTCTTTGTTTCAGCAGCCATACTATAGTAATTGGCTAATAATAGATCTTGATTACGACTTTAAACCTGCACCACTTACCAAAAGACGCAGGAGTATGCGCCAACCCGTGGAGGAACTAACTCCTCAAAAAGAGGCCCCAAGAATCAGATTTGAACGGCCTGATGCGTCTTCAGACTCTGTCTTTAAAACCAGGCGTTCAAATACTATTGATGATCCAGAGGTGAGGAGAAAATTGCAGATACTTAGGGAGTTGTATAACAGTGGACAGATAAGCAGGGGCACGTATGAGCGAAAAAAAGAAGAGCTTCTTTCTCCTTAGCCATAACAATTACACTTTGTAAGGACATAATCTGTTATGGTAAGGCAGAATAACAGCCGTTGTAGTTTTTTTGTCATCACTTTTTTGCGCTTTGAGCAAGGTTTTAATATGTAACCCTTAAGATTTCTTCCATTGTAGTGATGCCTTTTAGCATCTTGGAACATGCATCGAATGAAAGTGTTTTCATGCCTTCTTTGATAGCCCTTTTCTTAATGTCGGCTTCAGAATGGCCGTGGTGTATCATCTTTTTTATGGCAGGGGATACAGAGAGCACTTCATAAATTCCTATCCGTCCGTAGTAGCCTGTTTTTCTACATGTGTTACAGCCTTCTCCATAGTAAACTCTAGCCTTTTCATGTCGCAGCCTGCAACCAAAGGCCTCTAATTCACTAGTTGAAATCCACGATTGCTGCTTGCATTCTGGACAAATTGTTCGCACGAGTCTTTGGGCAACGACTCCAAGAAGTGTTGAGGCTATGAGGTAGGGTTCAAGGCCAAGATCTAGGAGTCTTGTTACTGCCCCTGCTGCATCGTTTGTATGAAGGGTTGAAAATACTAGGTGTCCAGTAAGGGATGCCTGCACTGCATATCGGGCTGTTTCTGCATCCCTTATTTCTCCAATCATCACAATATCAGGATCTTGGCGTAGAATGTTTCTCAAAATAGTAGAAAAGGTTACGTCTATTTGGGGTTGTACAGCAATCTGGTTGAAATCCTCATAGACCATCTCTATAGGGTCTTCAATGGTAACAATGTTTACTTCGGGACTGCTTAAATATCGTAACGTGGAATAAAGTGTGGTGGATTTTCCAGAGCCTGTTGGTCCGGTCATGAGGATCATACCATTGGTGTTTTTGAGAAACTGTTTGTATGCATGTAGATCACGCCTAGAAAATCCTAGACTATCCAGATCACTCATGAGGATTTGAGCGCTTTGAAGACGAAGCACCACCTTTTCCCCAAAGGCAACAGGTATAGTAGATACACGTACTTCTGCATCTTCTTCTTTCCACGAAAGTTTGATCCTGCCGTCTTGTGGTCTCCGTTTTTCTGCAATATCAAGCCTTGAAAGCGCCTTTATGCGTGTGCAAAGGGCCTCATGTACCACTCTTGGCAGCTTGTAGATGGTATGGAGCACTCCATCTATTCGAAATCTTACCACTGACTCTTTTCTTTTAGGTTCAATGTGTATGTCACTTGCCCTTTCATTTAGGGCATATTGAAATAGGTGGTCAACCGCCTTGTTTATATGTTTGTCATTTGCGTGGACGTCCTTGCCAGAAAGCTTTACATACTGTTCCAGGTTGGCTATGTCTACTTCTGGGGCTGTAAGGATGTCTTGTGCAGCGGCAATAGAGCTCCTAAAGTCGAAAAATTCCTGTATCACCCGTTCAATGTCTGACTTTGGTACTATTATAAAGGAGACCTTTGCTTTGCAGACTCGCTCTATGTCTTCTTTCAGTTCCCGTTGCTCAGGATAGTAAGAGGCTACCTCAAGGATATTGCCATGCCACTCAAGAGGCAGGACAAGTCTCGTCCTTGCAAATGATGAGGGTAGGGTCCTTGTGACAACTTCCATATCTAGGTTTAAGGGATCAAGACGTTTGAAGATCCATCCCTTTTTTTGACATAAAAGTTCCAGAATGTCTGCCTCAGTGATGAATTTATCTGGCTTGTCAGCCCGTTTTATTCCAAGAGAATCTATCCACTGTATGAGATCAATGCCTTTTCTAAAGGCAATATGGTGTTTTTCTTCCAGATATTTCTTGTCTTTTTTAGAGATCCATCCTTTGTCTAAGAGTAGGCCAAGGATAAAGTTTTTGTCTGAGTATATGCTGGTCATGAACTTGCAGTTATAATACCTTTTGTTAAACGAATATTTTGTATTTGAAGTCGGAATGAAACAAGTGGATTTATCACTGTTATCGGAACAAGAGTAAACTTATGATAATGGATCAAGAAGATAGAAGACTTTGGGTAGAGCTTATAATCAAGTGCAGTAAGAGTGTGGAAGAGCCTTTGTGCGACTTTCTCATCTCTGAGCTGGAACGGGGTGTGATAATTGAGGAAGGGGCAGAAGGAGGACATGATCTTTTATATATAAAGGCTTATTTGAGCAGGGAAGATCTTGATTCTGGTGCCTTAAAGGCCATTGAGGCCTACATGAAGGAACTGGAAACGATTCACCCTGATGCCACCTTAGAAATAGAAGATGAGAAGGTCGTTGAAGAAGACTGGCATGATAAGTGGAAGGAGTACTTTAAGCCCATCAAGATAGGAAGACACCTTGTGGTAAAGCCTAGTTGGGAAGAGTATGTCCCAGCCATTCAAGATATAGTTATTGAGATTGATCCAGGTCGTGCATTTGGTGTTGGAAGCCACCCTTCCACTCGTTTGGTTCTTCAAAGGCTTGAACATCTGAGTCATGAGGGCCTGCTTGAATATGCTGTTGTGTTGGATGTTGGCACAGGTTCGGGCATTTTGGCAATTGCTGCTGCCAAGCTAGGTGCAAAGGAAGTTATGGCGATTGATAACGATCCGGATGCAGTGGAGACTGCAAGGGACAATGTTCGTCTCAACCATGTGCATGACACAGTTTCAGTAAGTACTACTCCAGTATGGGATGTTGAGGGGCCATTTGATATTGTCCTTGCAAATATAGACAAGGATACACTGTTGTTGCTTTCAAGCGATATTGCAAAACAGGTTAAAAGGGGTGGGCGACTTCTTCTAAGTGGCATATTGGATACCCAGGTGGGTTCTATAAAGGATGTCTTTTGTGATAAAGGGCTGGAGTGTATGTTTCAAAATCAGGATGGTGAAGATGAACGATGGGTGATGTTGGAGTTCCTGGCAACTGGCTGAGACTCCCTCAGTTCGTAGTTCCTCTAAAAAAGGCTGTTGTTAATGGAACCGTTACCCTTTCAGGCAAAGAGGCAATACACCTTGCGGGATCAAAAAGGCTTAGAAAGGGAGATAAGGTAAGGCTTGCCGATGGACAAGGTAGGGTGGTGATAGCAGAGATTACAGGCCTTGGCAGAGGAGAAGTGTCACTTCGTATCCTCACAGAATTGGCAACAAAGAAAGACTTGGTACCTTGTACCATATTACTTTCCATAATCCGACTGGAGCGTTTTGAGTTGGCCTTGGCTAAACTGTCTGAGATTGGTGTTTGTGCTGTGCAACCGGTATTGACTGAAATGGGAAGATTTCGCAAGTCCGATATGAAAAGGCTAGACAAAAGGGTTGGCCGATGGCAGGGGATATGTATGGAAAGTCTTAAACAGTCTAGAGGATTTGTATCAACCCGTGTCAACAATCCGCTTTGTCTTGAAGATGCCATTGAAATAGTGTCAGAAGCCAGATGTAAGGTTGCCCTTTTTGCAAAAGAAAAGGGGAGGGGCCTTGTGGGTATGTTACAAGGTGTTAGCAATATTTTTCCAGCGGCCTTGGCTGTTGGGCCTGAAGGCGGATTTAGTCCCAATGAGAAATCTATGTTAAAGGAAGCTGGTTTTTGTCCTGCAGGTTTGGGAGATCGTATCCTTAGGAGTGAAACGGCAGCCATTTATGGGGCAGTTATATTTTCAGAATTATACACCTGTTTGGAAAATAAATGATGAAGACAGTCTCATCCACTTTTATATTCACAACATACCCATCCATGCAATTTATAAATGTTTTTGAGGTAGGGTCATAATATGTTCGGTAAGCATAAATTTTTTAAGGCAGGAGAAAATAAAATCTTTTTTCATTGTGCAAGGTGTAGGGTGCTTGAAATTTCATAAAAAACGATTGATTCAGATTATGTGAGGTGCATGGCTGTTATAGGTTTTGATACCACGGTTTTTCCGCGGCTGGATTACAAAGATCCTAAGGGATTTTGGAGACAAATAGACGAACTCGTAGAATTTTTTTCTTCCAACAGTCAGGAACTGTCTATGGTAAAGTCTAGTGTTCCTGCTCTTGTAGCAGCTTTTGATAAGCTTGATCCGTTAATACAGTCATATACTGCCAAGGTTTGTCCTTATTGTGGGACGGTATGTTGTGCCAACAAGTTTGGATTCCCAGAGTTTGCAGATGTTGTTGTCTTTCTTTCTCTTGGTCTAGACATACCAGACTATAATCTTGATGTTGATGAAGAGGCGATTTGCCAGTTCATTGGGGAAAAGGGGTGCGTGCTCCCGCGTATTCAAAGGCCATACAGATGCACCTGGTATTTTTGTGATCCTCTTCTAGTGCAGTTGGAGATAGGACCGGCAAAGGACTATAGGAGTTTTATAAGTGATCTTCAAGAGCTAAGCAGGGCCAGAGGGGAGTTGTTAAGATATTTCTATGAAGTATGGCAGGAAAAGGGTACCTCGGTAAGATGAAGATTACAGCCAATCAAATAACCGCCTTAAGAATAGTGCTTTTGCCGCTTCCTCTCTTTCTCATATATGGAGATGCAATCTCTAGGGTAGCAGCCCTTCTCATACTTTCTGTACTTGGTCTTACAGATTATCTTGATGGGCTAATGGCCCGAAAATATGGCATTACTTCCTTAGGAAGACTTCTTGATCCCATAGCAGATAAGATATTTGTGGCTGTGACACTGGTTCCCCTTGCCGACTTGGGGATTCTTCCCATGTGGATAGTATGGCCCATCTTTTTCAGGGAGTTTCTCGTCACTGAGATGAGACGTTTTATGACTCCAGATAAAAAAGGTCTCAGGGTAACAGAGCTTGCAAAGATAAAGACCACTCTTCAAATGATAGGAGTGGGCCTCATACTCCTTACAAATACATTTCCAGACAAGACCGTTACGATATCTTTTCTGGCAGGCCTTTTTTTGGCTACAGTTTTTCTTGCAATTGCCATTTATTCAAAGGGAGGACAACTTACATCCAGGATGAAAACGGCCTTACTTCTGGAGGCCGCCGGCTTTTTCATAGCCGTTGTTCTTCCTGCACGGCAGGTTGAGCTGACCTATGGCATTATTGTGCTGGCCGTTACATTGATTTCAGGGGCACAATATGTGGCAGCATCGCTTCCGGGTCTGTGGCAAAGGGGGCCCGAGGCCCTTCTTGATCTGGTTCTTTCTCTTCTTATACCTCTTTTGGCCCTGGCCTTGTTGCCTTTTGCTCCAGAAAAGGCGCATTTGCTGGTTGTTCTTGTGCTTGCAGTAGAATTTGCTGCTCAAGGAATAGATATGTGGGCTGTTCAAGAAGGGAAAACAGACATATCCTTATATAAAAAGAGATATTTTGCACCTTCTCTTGTGGTATTGATGTTGGGTATGTTAGCGGCACAACAAGGTATTGATGCGGCAGCAACTGCCTACCTTGTTCTATGTAGTGCCGGTTCATTGATATATTTGGTTGTAGATATACTGATTCACAAGGAACTGTTCACGCAGGGAGAATTTTTCCAATAGTTTTTTAAAATTTTTTAAATATTGATTGCGACTTTCATAAAAGTTATAACAATCAACATGTATATCGACTCTGGAACAGGTTTGAAGGTCAACGGTAGTGTTACCGTTAGGGATGAGCTGGAGCTGAGAGAAAAACAGATACTCAGCCCTCATGCATGTCTCAGCAGTCAGACAAGGGGTAGGCGTTTCAAAACCAATCCTTGTTTCATTCGGACTGCCTTTCAGCGGGACAGGGATCGCATTGTCTATTCCAAGGCATTCAGGAGGCTGAAGCACAAGACCCAGGTCTTTTTGTCTCCTATGGGAGATCACTATCGGACACGGCTCACTCATACCCTGGAGGTTGCAGAGATCTCAAGGACCATTGCAAGGGCGCTGCGTCTTAATGAGGATTTGGCAGAGGCAATAGCTCTTGGCCACGATCTTGGC
>JAMOUE010000324.1 GCA_027068235.1 Deltaproteobacteria bacterium
GCTGTTCTGGATGACTTACTTCAAGGATTAGAAGATAAGCCAGCAGAAAAGGCAGTTATGCAGCCTGAAGAGCCTAAGCCTGAAAAGAAAAAGGAGGCTAAAAAGGCTGAAAAAGAGAAGTCTGTAGAACAAGCGATAGAGCCTCAAGAAGAAAAAGCCAAAGAGCCTGAGCTAGAAAAGCAACAAGAACCTGTGGAGGAAAAATCAGTCAAACCTCCTAAGGCCAAAAAGAAAAAGGCAAAGCCAGAAACTAAACCCAAGAAAGAGGATAAGCCAGAAATTGAGCCATTTATATGGCATGATCCTGTTTTTGAACAAGAGGCTTTTATGCCTCACTATGAGGCTAAAAGGCCACAGAAGGCTGGAGGGCCAGAAGATGTGGTTCAGCAAAGGCCTTCACCAAAACCTCTTCAGGATAAAAAAGGAACTGATATTTCATCCACCGTGCGCATTGATTTATCAAATGTGGACGAATTGTTGGCAAATGTTGGTGAATTAGTAGTGCTTCGTTCCAGTGTTACCCATTTATATGAAGATTTGAAGTCCTTGTATAGAAATTTACAGGACAAAAAGCTTTTAAATTTAAATGAGTTGAAGCCGTTTAAGTTTTTGATAACCAGAATGGGAGAACAAATAATAGGGCTGGAGAGGACTGTAAACGAGCTTCAGGAAAGTGTTATGGCAATGCGTATGTTGCCAGTGCGTCAGCTTTTTGATCGCTATCCCCGCATGGTGAGGGATTTGGCTAAAAAATTAGGCAAAAAGGTGAAACTTAATATTTATGGGCAGGAAACCCGTTTGGATAAGCGATTAATGGAAGAAATCGCAGATCCATTAATGCATATTATAAGAAATGCCATGGATCATGGCATAGAAACTCCAGAAGAAAGGAAGAAGGCTGGAAAGCCAGTAACAGGCAATATTGACATTATGGCCTATCAGGAAGGCAACTTTGTTGTAATCTCTATAAAAGATGATGGCAAAGGCCTAGATAAAGATGCATTGCTAAAGAGTGCAGTAAAACAAGGGATTATAGATGAGCAAACAGCCAAAACCATGCCTGCTGAACGAGTTTGGAGTTTGATTTTTATGCCGGGTATCAGTACTGCTGATACAGTTTCTGAGACTTCTGGGCGAGGGGTCGGCATGGATGTGGTGCGGCATAACATAGAAAAGATCGGTGGCACCATTCATATATATTCAGAACCGGGTAAAGGAACCCAAATTCAATTAAGGATACCTTTGACCTTGGCCATCATTCCAGCCTTATTGGTCCAAGTAGGCAGCCAAAAGCTGGCCATTCCATTGAATTCTGTTCAAGAGGCCATAAGAGTTGATGATTCAGAAATAAGCTCAGTAGAAGGGTTTGAAATCATATCCTTAAGACAGGCTACTTTACCAATTATCCGCCTCTCTAAGGTATTTAGAGGGCCTTATACCTCTAGTGACAAAGAAAAAGTCTTTGTTGTGGTTGTGAAACATGGAAACTTAGAGGCAGGATTGGTAGTAGATAGCCTCTTAGGTCAGCAAGATGTGGTTATTAAGCCTCTTGCAGACTATCTTACCGACCAGCCCGGCTTTGCTGGAGCCTCTGTATTAGGTGATGGCTCCATTGCCCTCATCATAGATATTGTGGCTGTAATGCAAAGGGCCAAGGCCTTTGTAGCACGCCAAAGAAAGTTGATGGAGGAAATGGTGGCTCAAGAAGAGCTTAATCCCAACATGACAATACATTAAGA
>JAMOUE010000325.1 GCA_027068235.1 Deltaproteobacteria bacterium
CGCGTATTCCTTCATCTTCTAGGTGTTCCCAAGTCTTTTCTAAAAGATCCTTAGATGTAACTCCTCCGCCAATAAAAATCCTGTTTGGTTTTGGAAGCGCTTTCAAACAGCTTGGTGCCTCTTCAGGTATCACCTCTATGTTCAACGCCAAGAATCGTTTTCTGTTTGCCAAAATGTGCTCACATCGCTTCACATTTCTTTCTATGCAATAGATTTCAAGACCAGGCGACAACAAGGAGGACTCCAAAGATATGGAGCCTGAGCCTGCACCAATATCCCAGAATACCCCTGTGCTTGGAAGTTCAAGTTTTGAAAGAATTACCGAACGAACCTCTGCCTTGGTGATAAGCCCTCTGTCACTCTCAAAATAGTCTTCATGAATGCCAAAGCGGTTATTTGGCCTTGTATGATAGCCCGTAATGAGCAACAGATTCAATGCATGAAACTTGTTGTCTGCTGCCTGCTCAATGGACATCTCTTTGAAGGCTTCATGGCTGCCTCCTATGTCTTCAGCTATGTGAAAACAGGCGTTATTCAGCCCTTTTTCCAAAAGTCTTTTAGCAATTACATCTGGGCTATTGTTTGTGTCTGTAAAGACTGCAACCTGAAACGAATTTCTGGTTAAAATCTTCTCTACCAGCCCGTTAAAGCCCTTGCTGCCTTTTCCGTGAAGGCTTACAAAGTCCATGTTGTCCCATGGAAGTTTAAACTTGGCACATGCCTTTTGAACAGTTGTTAATGCTGGATAAAAGGTCAGTAGATCTTTTGAAAATTCCTTTAGAAGACGCCTGCCAATCCCAAAAAACAGAGGATCTCCCGAGGCCAAGATTGCCACGTCCTCATTTGGCCCACACTCTTTTATTCTTTTGAACACCTCTGCAAGGGGAACAATGTCGGATAATCTTCCTTGATATTCTTTTAATAAAGGCTGGAATCTTTTTGATGCAAATACAATAGAACACTTCTCAACTAAGGCAGTAAGGTTGGGGTTTGGATTTTTAGTATCTATCCCGATTACAAATATCATTTCATATCCTTTTACTTCCCACCGGGTATGCGCTACAATACCTTTTTGAATGGGTTCAGGGCAAAGGGTATATTTATGATATTCCAGCTTAGGAAAAAGTTCATAAAAAATATCAAGAAATGGCTTCATTTGAGAAGGCTGCTTCTTCTTGCAGTTCCAACTGGTATCATTGCAGGTTTGGGTTCTGTGCTTTTCTTTATTGCCCTGGATTTTTCCCGCCACATATTTCTTGATTACATGGCTGGCTACCGCCCTGAAGGGCCTGGTGGCGAGCATCCCCTCTTTCCCCCAACAGATACGCCCTTTATCAGATGGATGCTTCTTGTGGTTCCAACATTGGGTGGCATCATTTCTGGTTGGCTCATTTACACCTTTGCCCCTGAAGCAGAGGGCCACGGAACAGATGCAGCTCTTGAGAGTTACCATTTCAAGGACGCAAAAATCAGGGCACGGGTACCTCTAATTAAGACCATTGCTTCAGCCATAACCATAGGTTCTGGTGGCTCAGGTGGAAGGGAAGGCCCCATTGCCCAGATTGGTGCGGGCTTTGGTTCAATAATTGCCCAGAAGCTTCATCTTAGCACACAGGAACGGCGCATCCTCATGATGGCAGGCATGAGTGCTGGAATCGGTTCCATATTTCATGCCCCTTTGGCTGGAGCCATTTTTGCCGCTGAGATTCTGTACCGTGACATTGATATG
>JAMOUE010000326.1 GCA_027068235.1 Deltaproteobacteria bacterium
AGAAGTTACCCGTTGGTCGGGAAAGACTTACCTTCACGCGCGGCGGCATCTCCACCCTCTTCCGGCCGATTTTATCGCCCCGCTTCTCTGGTGGGAAGCGAAAAAGGTGCGCTTTTGGGCAAGGTGCAGGGTTATTTGAGTTTCCAAAGGCCGGGGTGCTCCTCTGAAAAGATAAAGGTCTTCTTTTCTCTTATTTTCGTGCCCGGAACGTAGGCTATGGGAGGACGGGATATCAGTCTCGGTCTTCCTGTTTCAGGGTTGGTCTCATATCCGGTGAGGACTTCTATCTGGCCGTCGAGAGGATTTTTGTTACACAGAACGTGGGCCAAAGAAAACGTTTCAGGTGAGCTATTAGTTGTTTCTATTGATAGCTCTTTGCCTTCGTTTATTTTAAATCCTTCTTTCTTCAAAAGACTTAGACTTTCTGAGTTGCACTTTATGAGTTCCACGCGCCCCCAACCATAAGTGCGGTCAGCACCGAGCTGGAGGTTATGGAGCACTTTAGACCAATTTTTCAAAATGTTTCCTTCGGAAGAAAAATTGTCTTTGACAAAGATATCTCCCACCAGATAAACGGGCACGGGCTTCGGATCTTTTCCAGGAATAGTTCTCGTATAGGGCCTGATGAACTCTATCTGGTGGAGCATCCCCTCCCCGGCCACGTGGCGGTCATATTCCAGGGCCGTGCTGGCGTAAGCATCCAAGAACAAGTAATCAAAAGGAGGTTCTTTCTCATCCCAGGGAAAGCGAACCTCTAGGTCGTCAAGCGAAGGAGATTTCTTTTTTTCTATCGGTTTACTTTCTTTAGGTATGGCCGGCCAGAGATAACCGAAACGAAAGTTTTCTTTGACGGCTTCTCCAACCTCGGCGTATCGCTGGCCGTTGGCCCCATCGTCATAATCGCGCACCAGACGGGCGGTGAGCGCCCCCCAAAGGACCCGGCCCGGCACGTAAGGCCGCGTCTGCATGAGATTGCCCACCAGGCGATAGCCGATGTGAAGAGGGCTTTTCAAACGAAAGATGAGACAATGGTGTTGCCAGCCCATTCTTTAACCTCCCAGAGCTTTGGCGTGATAACGGGCATAGATCAGCGTCTGCTCGTAGAGATCACGAACGAGAAGGAGTGTGTCGAGGTCCTTGGACAGGTTGCGAATTTGAGTAAGGATGATTTCTCGTGCAGCAGGAAGTTTTTGTAAAGAGTGATGTGTCTCCTGGTTGGTAGGCTCAATTATCCAAACCCGATGATTGTTTTGAGTTTGCTCTATTATATTATATCCTAGCTTGTTTAAAGCCTCTTTGTCAGGCATCTCTTGAGAAACTTTCTCCCAAAACTTCCACTCTTGCAAGACGGTATCACGGCATGTTTCTAATATTTTCTTGTTCTCTTCAGCTTGTTGCTTATTTTTATGTTCCAATATAATCTCCCGAGAGGGATCGCAGAACAAAGTATCTTCCTTTTGAAGTTCTATTTTATTCTGTCCTGGAATTTTCGAAAGCAAATTCCAGAGATAAAAAAGAATGTAAGTGGCTTCGTTTTCTCCTGTTGCTTGGCTGAATAGATACAGATATACGGCATATACCCCCTGATTTTGAAGAACACCCAAGCTTTTGGTAAGCAAATTTTCCAGGTCCTTAAAGGCAATCTTGTTCTTAGTATTCTCGACCAGATTCGCTGCACATTGTGCCGCGAGATAATCTAAATTTTCTTGATTCATTGTCAGCCTCC
>JAMOUE010000327.1 GCA_027068235.1 Deltaproteobacteria bacterium
GCTGTTTCATTAGAGACGTCAGATACTATTACTACACGCTATCTTAACTATGATGGCAGGCTGTCTTCCCTTCCAAAGGGCATAAAATTTATTGAAGATGATAAAATGGTGCCATATGTCGATGCCAAAAGACGTTTTGAAAAGGAGTATATACTTACTGCCCTTGAAAGGTGTAAGGGAAACGTGAGTTTGGCAGCAAAACAAACGGGTATTATAAGGACAAATTTTTATAAAAAGCTAAAAAAGCTAGATATAAAGCTCAAAAAAGATTGATATACATCTTATCCCTCATTTCTCTATAGAAGTCCATTCTAATATTGCCATTTCTTTCCCTTTAAATTTCATTTATTATTTACAATTATTTACAAACAAAGCTACTAAAGATTGTCTATAGATTGTATAAAATTGCTCTTATAGAAGCTGTAGCATTTTTTTTACATACTGTATCAAAAATACTACATCTTATGAAACTGTATAGTTAAAAAACTTCAAAATATAGAGATGATAACTTTATAGATTAGATCTAATGGATTGGTATGTTAATTGCACATATAATAAAAAAGAGAAAAGTCAGATAAAAAGATGATAGATATAGCAAAAAACACTGATAGTATTACTATTTGGATAGCGAGATATGGCGAAAGTTTTAAGAAGAAAGATATAGTAAATGACGTCTTTAATGAAGATAGAGATAAAGAAAAACATATTCAAAAGAATGATAAATTATATAGACGTAAACTTTCAAGGCTACTTATCAGAACAGCACTTTCTAAAGCATCAAAATATAAGATCCCACCAGAAAACTGGATAATTACCAAACTTCCAAATGGTAAACCAGTAGCCCATTGTCCAAGTGGGAAAAGAATCTATTTTAATCTTTCTCATGCAGAAAATTGTGTGGTTGTAGCTGTTTCTTCTTGTAACGATGTGGGGATAGATGTGGAGCCAATGGCTCAGGATATCCACATAGAGGATATATGGGCTGTGCTTAACGATAGGGAAATCTGTCAACTTCAATCTATTCCACCAGAAAAAAGAGCTAAACAGATTGTTAGGCTTTGGACCTTAAAAGAAGCCTATTTGAAATTATTGGGCACAGGTCTCGCGTTAGATCCTGCAAGTATTCTAGTTGATATTTCAGACAAAAGAGTACATTTAAGAGATCTTTCTCAAAAAATGTCAAAAGAGTTCAAGCTTTTTCTCAAGAACTGGACTGTAAAAATCAACGGAAAGAATTTTAGTCTTTCATTAGCCACATGGAGACAACCTAGGAGCCTGATAGAGGTTTCTTTCCTTTCATTTGAAAGGTTTCTTGCCAACTTCAACCTAGAATTTCTTCCAGTAACAAACAATTACTAGATATTTTGTCGATGATTAAGAGGAGGAGTCAAATGGAACGATTACATCATATTTTTGAGCGATGTTGCAGGGCAAATAAAAATAGACCAGCAGTAATCATTGGTGACATGATAGTCACGTATCAAGAGTTAGATCAAAAGGCTAATAGGCTGGCACGCTATCTTTTGCAAACAGGTATAGGTCCAGATGAACGTGTTGCCATCCATTTGAAAAGATCAGTTAATACATACGTAAGTCTATTGGCAGTGTTAAAGATACATGCAGCCTTTGTACCCCTGGATACCGAGTTTCCAAAAGACAGAAAACACTTCATTATGCGTGATGCTGCCGTCTCTGCAGTTCTTACCACCTCTGATATTGCAGAAACGGTAAATATGGAAGGTGTCAAAACCATAGAGCTAGACAAGATTGATAAAGATCTTGCTGAGTTGAGTGCAAAATCCATTGACTCAAAGAGGCTTCCTCCAGCCAAAGACAATCTTTGTTATGTAATTTATACCTCTGGTACAACTGGCCTTCCAAAAGGTGTAGCAGTTGAGCATCCTAGCATATGTAATTTTGTTAAGGTGGCTCAGCAGATCTATCAAGTTAGAAGGGATGACAGGGTCTATCAGGGTATGACCATTGCCTTTGATTTTTCCATTGAGGAAATCTGGATACCTCTAACTGTAGGGGCGGCACTAGTGCCTGGTCCTACAGATTGCAGAAGATTGGGCCCAGAACTTGGAGAGTTTTTAACAAAAAATAGGGTAACAGTGTTTTGCTGTGTGCCAACACTTCTTGCCACTATTGAGAATGATATTCCAAGTCTGCGCCTTCTACTTGTGGGGGGAGAGGCATGTACACCAGAGCTTGTGAGACGTTGGGCGCGTCCTGGTCTTCGGATGTTGAATACCTATGGTCCCACAGAGGCAACAGTTACTGCCACATGGTGTGAGTTGAAACCAGGAAAGAAGGTAACCATTGGAAGGCCTCTTCCTTCCTATAAAGTAACCATAAGGGATGAAACGCTTCGTTGCGTACCCAGAGGGGCATCTGGTGAGATATGCATTAGCGGTATTGGAGTTGCCAGAGGATACCTAAATAGGCCTGATCTTACAAAGAAAAAGTTTGTTCAAGATCCATTAAACCCTTCTGAAAGAATCTATCGTACAGGCGACCTTGGCAGGATAAACAGTCAAGGTGAAATTGAATATCTGGGACGAATGGATACTCAGGTAAAGATTAGAGGATACCGGATCGAAATCAGCGAAATTGAATCTCTCATGTTAACTTTACCACAGATTGAGCAGGCGGTTGTTTCGGTTTGGAGTCCTGAAGATGGTATTAGCGAGCTTGTTGCATGGTTTACCCTAAGAGAAGGGGGAAAAGAAAAGGAAGAAGATATTGTTTCTAAACTAGCTGAGATCTTTAGAAAAAAACTGCCAAGCTACATGATTCCCTCTTTTATAGAAAGATTAGATAAGATACCACTTCTTCCAAGTGGCAAGGTTGACAGGTCCAAATTGCCTAAACCTACTAGGAAAAAGATAGCAATGTCAGGTAAGACGTTTGTATCTCCATCTAATAGACTGGAAAGCAAGCTTGCAAAGGCTTTTGCCAAGGCCTTGGGAATGGATAAAGTGTCTGTGGATGATGATTTTTTCCAAGACCTTGGTGGACATTCTTTAGCCGCCGCCAGGCTTGTTTCCATACTCAGACGAGATCCCAAATTTTCAAATATCAGTTTAGCAGATGTATACGCAAGGCCTTCTGTAAGATTAATGGCCAATTATCTTTCAAGCCAATCAAGAAAACATACCTCCGTTCATAAGATATCTACAGCTAAAAGCGCTATATCCTTTGATGAGCCGAAAGTTTACTCTAATTTCAGGGTTTGGGGCTGTGGTCTTGCTCAGGCGGCATTGCTGCTGATTTATTTGGCCATGTTGTCACTTCCTGGTCTAGCCGTTTTCAAAAAGGTACTTTTTTTGATGGAGTACCAACCAGAGAGATCAGGGCTAGCTGCGTTGTTAATGTGCGTGGCTTTTGCTTGTTCGTTTGTGACGGCATTGTTGTTGCCCATAGGGATAAAATGGTTACTTGTAGGCAGATTGCATCCAGGAAAGTACGAGCTTTGGGGATGGTTTTTTCTGCGGTGGTGGATAGTTGAAAAGATATTGCAGATGGCCCCCATTGTCTTTTTGAGCGGTACGCCTCTTATCAACTTATATGCGCGTGCAATGGGAGCAAAGTTGGGACAAAAGTGTGTTTTAAGAACCCATCTGCTTCATTGTATGGATCTAGTCGATATTGGGGCTGGTACAAGTATCGGAGAGGGTACTCACCTTTATGGTTATGAGGTGAGTGAGAACATGCTGCTCCTTGATAAGATCACAATAGGAAAAAACTGTTTTATAGGGGCGAACTCTGTAATCATGCCTGGTACGACCATGGAAGATGAAAGTCTTCTTGCAGATCAATCACTTCTTCCAAACTATGCCAAGATCCCAAAAGGAGAGGCCTTTTCAGGCTCTCCAGCAAGGCCGGACCCTAAATTCAAGCTGGAAATGGCCTCCTTTCTTTCTAATGATGCCACGCCTGGCAGTCTCAATAAAATTTTGTTGGGTATTGGATTTTCATTGGCCATCGCATTTTCCATTGTGGTGCCTATTGCAGCCACCGTTCCAGGCTTTTTGTGTATAGGTCTTGTGTATAGATATTTGGGCTGGCCTTGGTATCTAATGGCAGCTCCTGTTTCTGGCCTGTTATTCGTATTAAGCCTTTGCCTAATCGTAGTTATGGGAAAGTGGATGGTTCTGCCACGGGTAAGGCCCGGTATTTATCCCATAAAAAGTTGGTTTTACATCAGAAAATGGCTGGTTGATAGACTAGTTGGTATGTCTTTAGAATTTTGTGACAGCCTTTATGCGACCCTTTATCTGTTGCCATTTTTGCGTCTTTTAGGTGCCAGGATTGGCAAATGGGCAGAGATTTCAACTATAGCCCACATTACCCCTGATCTTCTTGAAATAGATGATGAAAGTTTCATAGCAGATGCAGCACATGTTGGGCCTGCGTGTATTTACAGGAACAAAATTAGGATAAGACCAACCAAAATAGGCAGGAGGACCTTTGTTGGAAACAGTGCATTTATTCCTGAAGGGACAATTTTGCCCAATGAGTGTCTGATCGGTGTACTTTCCGTTCCTCCAAGAGGAAAGATAAAAAGCGGTACCACGTGGCTAGGCTCTCCAGCAATTTATCTTCCAAGGAGGCAGGAGAGTCAGAAATTTCCAGAGTCTGCAACCTTTAGGCCCACTAAGAAGCGTTATATTCAAAGGCTTTGTTACGAATATTTTCGTGTAACGCTGCCTTCATCACTAAGTTTCTTTGCTATAACTGCTGTAACCGGACCGGTTATTTCCCTTCTTGATACAACCAATCTTGTAGTTGCTTCTTTGGGAACTGCCAGCCTTTTGGCCATTGCAGGAATTGGAATAAGTTGTGTTGTGGCCCTGATAAAATGGCTGCTCATCGGCAGTTACAGGCCTCGTGTCAAACCTCTTTGGAGTACCTTTGTGAGACGTACCGAACTTGTAACCGGTCTATATGAAAATGTCGTTGTTCCAGCACTCTTTTTACATCTTACTGGGACCCCTTTTGCTCCTGTTGTAATGAGAGCCCTTGGGGCAAAGGTTGGAAAGCGTTGCTATATAGAAAGTACCTTTATGACAGAATTTGATCTTGTAGAAATTGGTGACGACTGCAACATAGGTTTTGCCTGTTCATTGCAGACGCATCTTTTTGAAGACAGAGTAATGAAAATGTCTAGGCTCAATATTGGTAATAGATGCTCTATTGGACCAAGGGCAGTCATACTTTATGATTCCGTATTGGAAGACAATGTTAAGCTCCATGCCCTATCACTTGTTATGAAAGGAGAAACCTTGCCTTCAGGTACTTCATGGTGTGGCGCACCTGCACAGGGTGAAGAGGTGCCCAAAGCCTGTACAGTTGATTTGTCGTTTTTAGATCACCTTTATGATTATCCTCAGGTAGTAAGCGCAAGCTCATAGACATTAGAGAGAAAGGATAGGAGGGTGGGCTTCTCATTTATGATATTTTGTACATGGAAGCCCTTTGTCTAATGCTGTACTGAAGGGGCCTTATAGAAAAGGTTTCTTCAGTACAGTTTTTATCAAATAGGTTTTACAATTTTTTTACCCATACCTTTTTGCCATCAGAGACCACCACGATCTTTATCACATTATCAAATCCCTTGGCTTTAAGTTCTTTGGCGTATGCCCTTTTGTCTATCTGCTCTATTGCCTCTTGTATGGCCTTTTCTGGGTCTTCCTTGTAAAAACCTGTAATGGACTTCATCTCCATTAAAATGGCAGGTCTGCTCTTGTCCTTTTTAGGAACTGCCAAAATGTCGTATCTTCCATATCCAAGCTCACGGTTTGAGCTTATCTCATACTCGTTTCCAAGGTGTAAGAGCATTCCAAGTACAAAGGCCTGATAGACCGCCTCTGGATTTTTGCCCTTTGCATCAAAGAATGACAATGTAGTTATCACAAACTCATTAAGAAGACGCTGAAACTGGTCAAGGTTGCCATCAACAAGTGCCCTAAGCATGGTTGTGAGTTTTCTGTTTCCAAAGGATTCTTCAAGCCAGGATGAGATGATGTTTCTAAAGATGTAGCGGACTTCCCTATTTGGAACGGCAAGGGAGCAGACCAGGTTTTCATCTTCATACCAGGATTTTATGCACTTTAGATAACCGCAAAAGAAAAATAGGCTATAGATGTATCGTTCCTTTTTCCTAAGCTCAGGAAACACGATGTTTTTATCAATGATAGAATCAATGGTCTTTCCGGCAATGAGTTTTTCAATGTTTTCTCTTACATCCATTCCTCCATCAATCACAAGCTCTTTTATAAGTGCATTTGATGAGGTATTTGCCCAGTAAGGCTCAGGACGTTGCGGGTTAGAATCAATAAAATTTAGGATAGACCAGGGGTTGAATATGGTGTAAGAGCCAAACTTATAGCCGTTATACCAGGCATCTGCCTCAGAAAGCCTCTCTTCCATCTCATATTCTTTAAAGAGTGCTTTTAGCTCATCTTCTGTAATGCCAAACTTGTCTGCAAACTCTTCCTCTAAGATGGTAGAAACCTTTAGGTTATTCAGGTCAGAAAATATGCTCTCTTTTGCAACTCTTAAAATGCCGGTAATAACTCCTTTGTAGATATGAGGATTATCCTTTAACACCCCGGAAAGAAGCCCGCGCATAAAGGAGATCATTTCATCATAGTAGCCATATTGCCATGCGGCATGGATTGGAGTGTCGTATTCGTCTATTAGGATAATTGCTGGCGTATTATAGTTTTGTGAAAGAGACTGGGAAAGCTTTTTTAAAGAAAGAGCAAAGTCTATATAAGTAGCAGT
>JAMOUE010000328.1 GCA_027068235.1 Deltaproteobacteria bacterium
AAGGGCTTTGTAGGCGCGTTCATGCTGCCTGTTCAACACCGCCTTTTCCTTCACATAAATTTCATAAGGAGGCTGCTCTCCATGCTTGAGGCCCACAAAATTGCGAATCTTCCGTTTGAGGCACACGTCCGTAACAAGCCCTTGGGCTGTTTCTGGATCAATCCTGGGAAGGTTCCCTGCATCAGGATCGCCATTGGGGTTGCCGTCTTTCACATCAAACAACAAAACAAATTCATATCTATTCTTTATTGTCTCGCTCATCGTCTTATTTCCTCCTGAGTTATTGTTCTTCTTCTTTTTTTCTGAAGAAATCTTGGCGCTGATGATAATATCCAACAGCAAAACGTCCCTGATCATCCAAAGATAGAATAGATGGAATACCTGTAGGCGGTATCTTGTCTGTTACCTCCTGAAGAAGGATTTCAAGCCAGGTGGTATTGTCACCTTTATTTCTTATTTTTGCCAAATGGTGTATTGCCAGATCATTTAAACGTCTGAAGGTAACAAGAGGAGAACTTGAAGCGGCCCCAAAGTAAGTATCCCTAATAGTCTTATTAAGGCCTCCTTCATGGGCTTTTTCTTGTATCCTTTCAAAGACGGCAAATAACCGTCCAAGGACGTAGCCTATGTTGTCAAAATTTTTATCCAGGCCCATTGAAACCTCCTTTTCATTTCTCTTTTTGAATCGTGCTTCCCTGACAAGACATGCCTTTATTATGGCAGCTCTGGCATAAGTGACATTTTGCTCTGCTTTACACCTTCTGATTGCTGCACTCAGTAAGCTTCTTGGGTAGGGAAGACCGTTCAAGATTGCGCGCATTAATTCTCCGGCCAAATTGGGCGGAATATTGTCGGCCTTTCCTTCTGGAGCTATCGCAAGAAGTATCTGAAATAACGACAGATACTCTCTGTCCCTCTCCGACCTTACAATTTCAAAATCCATAAAGTGTTGGGCAATACGTCTTTTTAACTCTGCTATGCTTCCTTGATACCAGAAGCGAATGGCAAGTCTGGAAGCATTGGGGGCAAGGCCCAAAACATAAAATTCTGTAAGGTCTTCTACTGGCAAAAATCCTGTTTGAACTGCTTTTAAAAGTGCCCTTATTTTGCCGTAATCTGGCTCTTCACCCTCCTCTTTGGATGGCTCTCCCAAAAAACAGGAAAAATCTTCTTCAAAAGGATGGGCCTTGTCCGCCCAGAATACTGTTGAAGTATCGCCAACCTGAATGCGCTGGTGGGAATCTTTTTCCAAAAGATGATTGAGGGCCGTAGTATAGGCAAATTCTGCTTTTTGACCCACAGGAGCATTAAGCCCTTGCTTTTTCCAGTAGTTTTGCGAACAAAAAGACTCTTTATTGAATGAAACAATATTTGCTCCGGAGCTTTGGGCACCCCATACCCCTTTTATTGCTGTGTGAAGAATTGCTGGAACATCTAGCTCGCCTGTCACAAGGCAAGGCTGTTTATGCCCATGAGGTTGCATGATCTCCTCTATTTTTTTCATCACCTTAGGCCGCTGAGCAACAATAAGTCTGTCGTCATTTGACAGGATAAATGTCATATTTGGGTGGCCTTCCTTTATCTCATCCCACAGGGGATCTGAAAATATTTTTTCGAAGTCTTTTTTCTTTAAAAATTTCAAAACTGAGATGATACCTTCATCATCAAAATCTTCGCCAAAGACGTCTATAATCCTCTTTAAAAAGGCCTCTTGGGCTTCCTTGG
>JAMOUE010000329.1 GCA_027068235.1 Deltaproteobacteria bacterium
TTATCAGGCAGTATTAAAGGGAAACAAAGATGGTTTTGTTGTCATGGACAACAACGATTTTACTATTCAAGAGGCCAATGACAAGTTCTACGAAATACTCAAGTTGAAAGCCGACTCCAAGGCCTTGAATGGAAAGTCTTTTATAGAGCTTTTACCGCAAGAAGATCAGGACAAGTTCAAGGAGCTAATCGTCAAAGAAGGGACGAAGGGCTTTGAGTTCAATACCCATGTTATTGATTCTACAGGAGAATCTATTCCCGTCGTTGTAGATTTTACCAAATATGAGGCAGGCGATCCTGCTATTTCCTTTTGTTATGCATTTGTGCAGGATATGAGAAAGGGCTTGAGGGATGCCAAGAGAATAAAATTATTGGAGACTGCAGTTGAACAGAGTGGCAGCAGCATTGTTATCACAGATAATCATGGAAATATTCAATATGTAAATCCTGCCTTTACCCAGGTAACGGGCTATACGCCAGAGGACGTGCTCGGACAACATACTCGTATTCTTAAATCAGATTATCACTCTGAAGATTTTTATAATAAACTGTGGAGCACCATATCTTCTGGTAAGCCGTGGCACGGTCGATTTTGCAACAAAAGTAAAGATGGCAGACTTTTTTGGGAAGATGCCACCATTGCACCGGTACAGGACGAAAATGGTAACATAACCCATTACATAGCAATTAAAAATGACATTACAAAGCTGGTGCAGCTTGAAGAAAGGCTTAACCAGAAGGTGAGCGAACTGCAGGGCATAATGGAATATGCTGGAGTGGGAATTGCCCTGATACAAAACAGAACCTTCCTTACAGTCAATAGCACCCTTGCCAAGATAATGAATAAGACCACAGATGAGGTGATAGGACACTCAACTAGAATCTTATTTGATTCTGAGGAAGAGTATGAATCCTTTGGAAAGATATTTTACCCAGCACTTATGAAGGGTGAGAGTGTCTTTTATGAGATGGAGAGGAAGCTTCCTAATGGAGAGACCAGATGGTTCCAAATCACTGCTACGGCCATAAATCCAGGGCCAATTGAGGAGATGAAAACGGTCTGGGTAGGCAATGATATCACCCAGTTGAAGATGCTCCAAATTGAACTTGAGAAGGAAAAGGAAAAGGCAGAGGAAGCCAATCGTGCAAAGAGTGCCTTTTTGGCAAATATGAGCCACGAAATTCGGACTCCTTTAAATGGCGTCATTGGAATGTTGTCGCTCCTCAGTACCACGAAGTTAGATACAAAACAAAGAGAATATGTCCAGATAGCCCACTCAAGTGCCGAGGCGTTATTGTTTCTTATTAATGATATCCTTGATATTTCTAAGATCGAGGCTGGCAAGCTAGAGTTTGACAAGGTTGATTTTAGCCTTCCTGTTTTGTTGCAAGATTTTTCAAAAAGTTTTGCCATAGCAGCGCAAAAGAAAGGGATTAAATTTGAACTGAAGCTCGCAGACGATGTGCCAAGATGCCTAAAGGGTGATCCTGGACGTCTTCGTCAGGTATTTATAAACCTTACAGGTAATGCCCTAAAATTTACCGAACAAGGTCGCATTGAGCTAATAGCCGAACTAGTGAAAGAAACTGATAATGGAGCCGTAATAAAATTTTTGGTAAAGGATACAGGGATAGGGATTCCGCCAGAGAAGCTAGGGCTTCTTTTCAAGAAATTTTCACAGGTGGATGCTTCTATATCAAGAAAGTTTGGTGGCACTGGACTTGGATTGGCCATTTCAAAAAGGCTTGTTAAACTTATGGGAGGTGATATAGGAGTAGAGAGCCAAGAGGGTAAGGGCTCGACCTTCTGGTTTACTGTTTGTTTGGAAAAAGGTGATCCCAGCTCCAAGGCCTGTGCATCTACACAAGAGGGCGACAAGGGACAAACTCCATCAAGAAGACCAAGTTTAAAGGGCCGAGTGTTGGTTGTAGAAGATAATCCGGTCAATCAGCAAGTAGTAAAAGGCCTACTGAAGAGGTTGGGGATAAGGGCTGAGGTTGTCAATAATGGGAAAGAGGCACTTGAAGTCCTTGAGATCATTCCCTATGATTTGGTACTAATGGATATACAGATGCCAGTAATGGATGGTTTTACTGCTGCACGGGCCATAAGGCATCCTGATTCTAAGGTGTTAAATAGAGAGATTCCGATTGTAGCATTGACCGCTCATGCTTTTAAGGAGGAGATATCCAAGTGCATAAATGCTGGCATGAACGACTTTTTGACAAAACCTCTGGATACACAGCGCCTTGTGGACGTGTTGACGAAGTGGCTTCCAGTGCATAATGAAGAGGAACACGGGACAGAAAATAATGCCAAGGATGTTGAGGCAGGGTCCGAGTCTGTGAAAGATGATGCTCATTCACCCAAGGAAGTTGTATTTGATAAGGATGATTTTTTAGAAAGGACTATGAATGATCTGGAGCTTGGAAAACAGGTGTTGCAGATGTTTATGGAGACTGGTCAGGAGCTTCTTTCCCAATTAGATGGTGCTGTAAAGAATAATGATCTCGAGGTTATCATGCGTGTCGCCCATAGTATCAAGGGTTCTGCTGGGAATGTTGGTGCTAAAAGGCTTGCTGAAATTGCTCTTGAACTTGAAAAACAGGCGGAATCTGGAACTATAGAGGATGTGGACAAAAAGTTTAATACCTTAAAAGAAGTTTTTGAGCGCCTTAAGGAGGACCAAGGAGTCAAGGAAATTTTAGGCTAATTTGCGTGTGACTTTTTTCTTTTACATTTTATATCTGTACGTGAGAGAATTTTTTGGGTATATAAATATTAGAAAATTTTGTCCAAGGATATTCCATTGGAAGTGGGAACAATTTTTTCTAACAAACAAAATAAAAATATTTCATGTATTTTATATTTGACCTGCAAGGAAGATAATATTATTTTACCGCTGAATCTCTATTCATTGTCATAAAAAGGGCTGGTAAAAAGCCGTACTTAATCAGTTGGGAGATTTTTGAAAGGAGAGAAAAATGGAAGTTAACTCTATTCAACAGTTGCTGTCTAACTTATATCTTTATGGATGGGCTGGAGCCTTCATTTTTTTTATTTTATTCATTTGGTTGCTCAAGCAAAACAGTAGCAATTCGGCTGCTGTTAGCAAGTTGGAGAAGGAAAAAGACGACCTGGACAGCCAGTTGTCAGAATGTAGAGAAGAGGTTTCTGAGCTTCAATCCAAGGTAGATAGCCTGGTAGAAGACAATGAGCAAAAGGCAGAAACTATTAGTAGCCTCGAATCTAAACTGGCTTCTACCGAGAAAGAGCTCAAAGAGAAAGAGGCAAAGGTTAAAGAGTTGGAGTTCCAGGTCAAAAATCTCAAGGAAGAGAACATCCAACTTGGTGATAATGTTAAAGAGCTTCAGTCAAAACTTTCAGAGGCAGAAAGCAAGATTCAGAATCTCGAATCCCAGCTCAGCCAAAAGAATAATGAAGTTACTCAATTGAAAGAGGATCTCGCTGAGGCTGAAAAGCAGATCGAAGAATTGAAATCAAAGTTTGATCTTGTAAAACTTTATATTCATATGCGCAAGCTTAATGAGGAGTTTGATAGCGAATTTACTCAGAATATCCTCAAGGGCCTTGCGAAAATGAATATTGCAGATATTGATCTTAAAACTGCTCAGGCTATTTTTGAGCAGGCCATGGCGTCATTTCAGCAAAGCACACCATCTCCGGAAGGAAACGAATCCGAAGAAATCCTTGAGGAAGAAGAGAATTAATTCACAAATAGGCGCGGCCTAATTTTGTTTTAGGCCGCGATTTTTACCATTTCAGGGAGGAATTAAAATGGATACAGCTGTTTATGCATTTTACGCTACTTTTTCGTTTGTTTGTTCGTGCATCTTTTTGATAGCATGTGGATTGGGATTATATTCACTTTATCTTACTGCAAAAGAGGGTGATGTTCCAGAGGATCAAAGAAAAAAGAACTTAGCATTTTTGTACAATAGAAAAGTCGGCATAGCCTTTCTTATTGCTGGAATACTTTTTGGGATAGTTGGTTACAGAATGTCCCCTACGTCTGTAGCTAAGAGGATGGGGATTAGCCTAGAAGCTGAGCATCATGGCGAAAAGGCTACTCATGAAACGGTTCATCACAAGGTTGTAGAAAAGCATGAGGTTGTCAAAGAGGAAAAGAAGGTCACCCATGTCGCTAAGGAAGAACACGTTGCTAAAGAAGAACAAAAGCCAGTTCATGAAGAGGTTGTAAAGGAGGAGGTCACGACTAAGAAAGAGATAGTCAAGACTGAGACACAGCCAGAGCCACAGGTTGAACAGGTAATGCTTAGAAAAGCTGCTGGTTGGACAAAGACAGAGCTTGCCCTTAAAAAGACCATCTCTGTTTTACAAGAGCAGCTCCAAAATGCTAAAGAGCAACTGAAGGAAAAGAGTGCAGCTTTCTCAAGTGTTAGCGAAGAGTTGGCCAGGTTGAAGGCAGAGCTTGAGAGGCTTGAAAAGGAAAATGCTGAACTCAAAAGTGGCGGTGAGTTCAAGAAGGAAATCGAGGCCTTGACAAACGAGAATGCTAAGCTCAAAGAGCAGATTGCCAAACTCGAAGAGGCCAAGGCAGAGCTAGAAAAAGAGCTTTCTGGCTCCAAGGCCGGTTCAGAGGCCCTGAAGAATGCACTAAAAGAAAATAAGGCTCTTAAGGCCAAAATCAAAACTATGGAGGCAGAACTTTCTAAGAATACCTCTATGATTAACCAGTTGAGGCAGCAGATTAACGATCTTAATGCCAAGCTGGAACAAACCGTTGCTCAATTGAAGAAAGTGGAAAAAGAAAGGGATGAGCTAAAGGTCCAGTTGCAGCAGGCCAAGGATAAGTTCAAGGCTATCAAGGATAAGATTGCTGCCATCAATGCCCTTGAGGCCAAGCTTAAGGCAAGTACAAAACTGTCTGAGGCTGAAAAGGCAAAAATTGCACAGTTAACAGAAGAGGCAGCAAAGCTTAGGGCACAGTTGGAAAATGCAAAGAAGAAGATAGCAGAGATGCAGGCCGGTTATCAGCAGGCAATCAATGAAGCTGCTGAACTTAAGGCCAAGACCCAGAGCCTTGAACAAAGCCTGAAGTCTCTTACCGATTCCTTAGATATGAAGATTATTGAGCTTACAAAGCTTAACTCCAAATATGACCTCTTAAATGATCAGATAAAGATGAGAGACGAGAAGATAAAGATGTTGTTAGAGGCTAATAAAGCCATGGAAGACAGGCTATCTATATATACTACTAGAATAAGGACCTTAGAGGCTGAGATTAAGGCCAAAGAGGACCTTATTAAGAAGCTTCAGGAAAGATTGGCCAAACAAGCTGCGATGGTTGTACCAAAAGTAACCAAAAAGGTTGTTACTAAGGTTGTAGAGATGAAACCTGCCAAGACAGAGGATGTTGCGGCTGAGAAGGAGGCAGCATCTGGTAAGTAATATATAGATAACCCTACATATCTTTATATCTATAAAAGCCGCCTTACTACTACATTAAGTTGGTAAGGCGGCTTTTCTTTTTATTGATTCTGAATCCTTTAGGCATCTTTTCTTACATTTTGAATTTCTTGACCAACTGTTGACTCCTGTGATAAAAGGTGACCAAATTTACGCCGGCATAGCTCAGTTGGTAGAGCAGCTGATTCGTAATCAGCAGGTCGCCGGTTCGAGTCCGGCTGCCGGCTCCAATTGGGGCAATGTTGGTTTCGTCAATTTTGTCGCTCTTCTCTGCGCTTATGCCTGTTTTTTTGTTGGAGTAATTGTCGAGATTTCCACTAAGTGGTCTCTTCCTGTCTTAATTTTACATTTTTTGGCAAAGACATTGCATTTAAAAATAGCTGAGGAGACCCCTCAAGTTGTTTGTTTTTTTTAGTGACTTGGTGTGTATATAATTATGACAGGAGGTTTTGTGTTATGAAGAATTATTGTGTTGTTTTTGGTTTGATTTTAGTGTTTTTCTTGTCATCGTGTGCTTCGCAAAGTGGCTGGACCCCTACAGTAGATCCTTCCACGAGTCCGGCTTCATATCCATCACAACCTTACCCACAGGTTCAGAATCAATATCCTCCACCACCGCCTCCTCAACCACGTCCTGTTGCTCCTGCTCCAAGACATGTTAGGCCAGCACCTAAAGTCAAGGTAGCTCCTGCACCAGTACCTTCATCACCACCACCACAACGTAGTTACACTCAAGACCTTGCTGAGTGTAAGATGCTAGCACAACAGGTTTCCGGTTACACTCCAGGAGAAACGATTAAGGGTGGTCTTATAGGTGGTGCAATTGGAGCGGCAGCCGGAGCAGCAATTGGAGCAGCAACTGGTAATGCTGGTAAGGGAGCAGCAATTGGAGCGGCAGCCGGTGGAATTGGTGGAGGCGCCTATAAGGGTATTGATGCAGAGAGAAAGTATAAAGATGCTTATATTAGATGCATGAGAAATAGGGGATGGAACGTTATTAATCCTTAACCCCGAATTAATGCGCTTTAACTGCCTGCATAATATGGGATAATTTTTGATAGGGCGCCCATAAATTAAAAGGATATGGGCGCTCCTATTTTGGCTATTGCATTTTTTTTAGGAAAGACGTGCAATTTTTGCACGTGTCTTGCAGGATTTAAAGATCTTGTTCCATATCTCTAATTTTGCTGTCCCACTCTTTTCCAACTTGAAACCAGATTTCCCAAATAATTTAACCAGTTCGAAATAGATTTGGCTCGTATCAAACAAATGGTGTTCTTTCAAAATAAAAAGATATTTATTTGTGCAAAAAAGTAAAAGCACCC
>JAMOUE010000330.1 GCA_027068235.1 Deltaproteobacteria bacterium
GATTTGCAAACAATAACCGATTTTCTTGAAGCTTTTATGGCTTTCTATAAAGAATATCGTCCTGGTAACTAAGGAGGCATGTTATGAAATTAAAATCTATCAGAAAACTCACCGGAACAATTATTTTGGAAACCGGTCTTCACATAGGGGCTGGGGATATTGAGATGCACATCGGAGGGACGGACAACCCCGTGGTCAAGCATCCATTTACTCATGAGCCTTACATCCCCGGATCTTCAATTAAAGGAAAGGTCCGTTCACTATTAGAGCTAAAAAGCGGCTTGGTTGTGAAAAGCAATGGTAAACCGCTATCTATGGAAGTAGCAAAAGGAGATAAATTTGGAGAGAAGATTGTCAAATTATTTGGCACCAGCGGAGCAGATACGAAAGCTAAAGAGACTTTGGGCCCCACCAGAGTTTCATTTGCTGATTGTTTTTTAACAGAGGAATATAAAGAAAAAGCACAACAAGGTGAGATTGTTCTCACAGAAGTTAAAGCTGAAAACAGTATAAATCGTATTACTGGCACGGCAGAAAATCCTCGTTTCACCGAGCGCGTCCCTGCTGGAGTAAAATTTTCCTTTTGTATTACTCTTAAAGAGTTTGAAGGGGATGAGGGGCTCCTGGATCTTCTCCTTCAAGGATTGAAGCTTCTTGAATACGATGCTCTTGGAGGAAGCGGAAGCCGCGGTTACGGCAGGATCCGCTTTGAATTCGATGACGACGATTTAAACAACCAATTCAAACAAATTGATCCTTTCAAAAATTAGTCCCATGAAGTTTGCCGAGATCATCATCAAACCTATTTCTGCCTTTGGGACTCCACTTAAGGGAGATACCATCTTCGGCCATTTTTATTGGCAACTGATTTATGATCCAAGCTTGATTAATGGAAACTTGGATCAATTGTCCAAGGTTTATGGGCACGAACCTTTTGTGATCTTTTCGTCGGCCTTTCCGCGTCTGGAAGAGGGCTGGCTATTTCCAAGGCCAGCTCTTCCCCTTCATCGCTTAAACTTTGATAAAAAAGAAAATGAGCGTGGAGATTGTTTCCAAAATCTCAAACAATTAAAAGCACGAAAAGCCAAAAAATGGATCTTTGTCAGAAATCAAGAAGGAAACTTCAAAATTGATCTGCGTCAAGTAGAGTTTTTAACTGAAGAAGAAGCTACGAAGCGCATATCTTCGAAAGAGTATTTTCCCAACGGGATAAAAAAGCTTATTATCCGCTTGCCTCAGCCCCACAACTCTATCAATCGTCTCACTTTCACCACCGGTGAAGGCTTTGCGCCTTATCAGATGGAAAACTTCTGGTTCCATCCAAGGCTTAAACTTTCTGTTTTCTTTCTTTATAAAGAAGAAATTTTGCCTATCGAAAATATTAAGAAGGCTTTTCAGCGAATTGGCGAGATGGGCTTTGGGCGCGATGCTTCTTCTGGCCTGGGGCTCTTTGGAGTCGAAGAAGTGGTCGAACACCAAGTTCCTGCACCTGCTTCGGTTCTTTACACTTTAAGCCCTTATGTTCCGCAACAAGAGGAATACAAAAAAATTTTGTATCAGCCTTTTGTGCGCTTCGGACGCCACGGAAGTTATCTCGTGCTCTCGGAAAATCCCTTCAAAAATCCTGTTTTTATGGCGGACGAAGGAGCCGTGCTGGAAACAGTCTCTCCTAAAGGCCCCTATGTAGGGCGAGCCTTAGACAACCTTTCTAAGACTGAAGAGAAAACCATTGGCCAGGGTTTTAGCATTGTGTTCCCTTTGGAGGGCCTATTATGAGGTCTTATCGAGTGAGGCTAAAGGTAGTTTCTCCTCTTCATGTGGGAACGGGTGAAGTCTTTGAACCTACAGAATTTTTTATCCATCCGGTGCAAAAGTATCTCGGAGTTTTAGATTTTGAACGATTTATAGAGCATCTTTCAGCAAGAGAGTTAAAAGCGTTTTTCTTTCTTTGTCAGCAAGGGACATTAGAATCTTTGATAAAACTTTATCAGTTGGTTGAAGGTCTTTCTCTTTCTCTTTTGAAGCAAGGGATCGAAGATTTTGTAGTCCGGCGCATCAATTTGGGAGAAGGCGTGATTTCTCACTATAACAAGGTTAAAAATTTAAAAGGAGAAAGTTTAAAAAAAGAATTTAATAAATTTACTATTTATCGCACTTTTTTTTCACCTAATGAAGAAACTCCTTTAATTCCCGGCTCTGCAATCAAGGGAGCGATAAGAACGGCTGTTTTAAACAGAAGACGAAACAAGGCGCGAGGAAGATCCTGGAAGGACTACTGTCGGCCCCGCTGCGATAGTAAACAGCTCGAAAGCGAAATCCTTGAGTATCCTAGAAACAGATTCCATCAGGATCCATTCCGTTTGGTTAAAGTTTCCGATTTTAAACCTGTTGGCCCTGCGGGAACAAAAGTTGTTTACGCTGTAAATCGTAAAAAAAGCGGAGCTGCAGCTAGAGGACCTTATCAAATCCTAGAGGTGATAGAGCCTGGAATGGTATTTGAAGGACAAATCACGATTTTGTCCCCAGAAAAGGGGGCTAAAATTGCCCATCCTGTTACTTTTCAGGAGATCTGTGAAGCACTGAATTCTTTTTATAGTCGAGAAAGAGATCGCGAATTTGAAGAGCTGAAGAATATGGGAGCTAGTCCTCCCATTTTTTCTAACGGCGGATATCCTTTAAGGATAGGCCGTCACAGTGGAGCTGAATGTGTTACTATCGAAGGGTTTCGGCATATTTTGATTCGAGGGCCAAAAGGGCAAAAAACTTTCAAGGATCACGCCACGACGATTTGGCTCGCCTCGGATTTTCCTCACGTAAAAGGTGCTCACGGGCTCAAACCTTTTGGCTGGGTTGCGTTTTATGAAACTGGTGGTCAATCGAAAGTTGCAGATGAAAGATCCAGTGACGGAAAGAAATCTCAGAAAAAGTCCGAGCAGGTAGATGTTACTAAATTGACTAAAAATCCAAGATTCAAGCTGGTAGTCAGAAAAAAATAACGATAAGGATACATGAATAGGTTAATTCTTTCTCCTTGTGGAACGAGTATTTTGACGAATAATGCGCCGCAAGACTTGCGAGCGTTGGTTTTTAAATATGCCAATGCCTTAAAGACAGTTTCTGGAGACGAGGGGCAAAAACTATTTTCTCATCTTGAGAATAGACGAAATGAAATACTGGCCCTTTCTCCTGAAGATGCGGCTAAGTTTTCAGCCGAACTCAATGGAATCTACCATTTATATAATGGAGACTTCTCTTCTGGTACAAAAGATACCCACATCCTTCTTGCTACGGACACTTGGCTCGGTAGGGAGACGGCGCGAATAGTGGAAGCCTGGCTGCAGGGAAAAGGCATTAATAATGTCCAGATATGGGATGATATTGGAGGTTTACGTACTGATAATTTACATAATTTTCATTGTGCAGTAGCCGAACTAGTCCGTCGTCTTCATGAGACTCTTCCTGGGTATAAAGATAGCGGATATCAAATTATTTTTAACCTCACCGGAGGCTTTAAAAGCATTCAAGGAATACTTCAAACGCTTGCTCAGTTTTATGCCGATGAAGCGGTCTATATCTTCGAAACTAGTAAGGAGCTTTTACGCATACCTCGCTTACCTTTAACTCTGGACATCCTTCCAACAATTGAAAAGCACCTAAAAACTTGGCGGCGTCTTGCTCTGGGGTTGTCTGTTGATCCTGAATCTTGTCAAGAAATTCCGGATTCTTTTTTGCTTAAAATTGATAATGATATAGCTCTTTCGCCGTGGGGCGAATTAGTATGGCAACAAAGCAAGCGTAAGATTTATGAAGAACGTTTATGGGAACCGCCTTCTGATCGCATCACCTGGAGTAAAGATTTTGAAAAGGCTGTAAATGAATTACCCCCGGACCGTCGCTATGAAATCAACAAGCGCATGGATGAGTTGGCCCTTCATTTGGAAAGGGCAGATCATCCGAATCCTAGATCTCTCCATTGTCACAAACTTTCTGGATCTTCTCCATTTCCTGGATGTACGCATGAAATATATGCTTGGAGTGATCGAAACGCCGCCCGCATTTTTGGCATTTGCTACGGGCATGAAAAGTTCGAAATAAAATATTTTGCTGGTCATTTAAAATAACGCTCTTTGACAAGTGAATACTTCTGGCAGGGTTCTTTTTGGGGATTTAGAATATTTCTAATTTGGTCGAACCTACCCCGTTTTCACGCGATTTTGTAACTAGCGGATATAACGTCATTTTTGTGTTAGTCTATTTTGAACCCTGACCAATTTTTAGAAGTATTGGGTTCAATGGTTTCCGGCGACATTGAGAAATTGTTCACAGCAGAAACCTTGTCAAGAGGACATCTTCGTAGTAACCCTGACCAAAGCGCTTTGTAAGGCTCTTTGGTAACGATGGTTTTTGGGGCCACTGTGAGAAAACCCTGCCTGATTAAGAAGGCATTACGACAATGCGGGATGAGATCATCTTAAAGAGAGGTCGCTGGCACGTGAGAAAACCCTGCCTGATTAAGAAGGCATTACGACTACCGCCTTACCATCTCCAGTTCCTGGGTCTCCATCTGATGTGAGAAAACCCTGCCTGATTAAGAAGGCATTACGACCATCTCCCTTAGAAATAGAAAGAGCCCGCCCCTCTAATAGGGTGAGAAAACCCTGCCTGATTAAGAAGGCATTACGACGAGTCCTCTAATAAGAGGAGCGAGCTTAAGCAAATTATAAGTGAGAAAACCCTGCCTGATTAAGAAGGCATTACGACGAGACAAAGAAAGATTTATCTCTATCTTCGAACAAAAGGCAACGTGAGAAAACCCTGCCTGATTAAGAAGGCATTACGACTTGGCCATAAGCTATCCCTCCTTGCTAGTTTGCTTCGTCGATGTGAGAAAACCCTGCCTGATTAAGAAGGCATTACGACCTTGTAGCCGTTTCTGAGCATCCAGACCTTCACCTCGATGGTGTCGTGAGAAAACCCTGCCTGATTAAGAAGGCATTACGACACCCACCTAGGGAGATGTCAAGTCCCTAGACGGGTGCCACCTGTGAGAAAACCCTGCCTGATTAAGAAGGCATTACGACCCGGGCCCTCGGCAAGCGGAGGGTGGCCATCCTCCGCTCCACGTGAGAAAACCCTGCCTGATTAAGAAGGCATTACGACGAAGAAGCGGATTATCTCACGATAAGCCCGCTCAACCGCGTGTGAGAAAACCCTGCCTGATTAAGAAGGCATTACGACCCTCGCACGTAACGGGTTCTCGGTGGAGCCCGGGGATGATCTGTGAGAAAACCCTGCCTGATTAAGAAGGCATTACGACACGTTGTCCGCCGCGGCCCACACCTCGCGACCGTCTCTCGTGAGAAAACCCTGCCTGATTAAGAAGGCATTACGACCTGGCCGCCGCCATAGCTGTATCTGTGAACATTTCCCTTAAGTGAGAAAACCCTGCCTGATTAAGAAGGCATTACGACTGAATAAAGCCCAGGGCTAGATTCTCAAGCTCATCCTCCACGTGAGAAAACCCTGCCTGATTAAGAAGGCATTACGACCCAACCGGGCAGGGCAACAACGTGCCCCACCTCGGGGTCCACCGGGTGAGAAAACCCTGCCTGATTAAGAAGGCATTACGACGAACTTCCTCAGATACGACCCCATCTGTCAGGTGCCCCGCGTGAGAAAACCCTGCCTGATTAAGAAGGCATTACGACAGATCATCTGGCTCGAAATATTGAGCCGTGATCTCCACCCGTGAGAAAACCCTGCCTGATTAAGAAGGCATTACGACAGCAAGACCCCTATGTTCAAATGGAGAAGGGGCCGACCTAGGTGAGAAAACCCTGCCTGATTAAGAAGGCATTACGACCCTGGGCCACGGTGTCTTCTGATAGGCGTGGGTCGAGGGTGAGAAAACCCTGCCTGATTAAGAAGGCATTACGACTCATGCTTCTCCTCCTTATCCTTTTTGTCTCTCTAATAAGTGTGAGAAAACCCTGCCTGATTAAGAAGGCATTACGACATATACGCCCACATTTGGGGCATTTTATCTCGCATTTCATTATTGTGAGAAAACCCTGCCTGATTAAGAAGGCATTACGACTCAGGGCCTTCAAAAAGATAGACCGGTCCCGTTTTATTGATTGTGAGAAAACCCTGCCTGATTAAGAAGGCATTACGACACGTTGGAGAAGATAGTAAGGTTTCGTGAGCAGTTTTTATTTGTGAGAAAACCCTGCCTGATTAAGAAGGCATTACGACACGCCAAAAGCCGGCCTGGGTAGGTGCCGGGCTACCTACCCGTGAGAAAACCCTGCCTGATTAAGAAGGCATTACGACTATGTGCGCACTCTTCCTGTGTCAGCCCTAATTTCTTTCTGTGAGAAAACCCTGCCTGATTAAGAAGGCATTACGACTAGGGTTACTTCGGCCAGGTAAGACCGGAGTAGGTCGAAGAGTGAGAAAACCCTGCCTGATTAAGAAGGCATTACGACTGAATAAAGCCCAGGGCTAGATTCTCAAGCTCATCCTCCACGTGAGAAAACCCTGCCTGATTAAGAAGGCATTACGACAAGGAGCCGAAGGCATAATCCCCCTGGCGGGGGAAGTGTGAGAAAACCCTGCCTGATTAAGAAGGCATTACGACGAGGGGGAATCATGGGGAGGGTTTAGGGCCTCTATCAGTGAGAAAACCCTGCCTGATTAAGAAGGCATTACGACGTTCGCCTTCGTCATCAAACTCCAAGGTGGCGTGTGGGCATGTGAGAAAACCCTGCCTGATT
>JAMOUE010000331.1 GCA_027068235.1 Deltaproteobacteria bacterium
AAGATTTTCTAGCCGGAAGGTAAGACCAAGGGCATCAAACTTTCTCTCATGATACTTTCCATACATAGATGGAATATCTGCGGCAATGTGCCTTTTATGATATATCGTCTCCTGTACCTCATACCTCTCATCAGACAGGATGATATTTTTAAGCTCCTCAATTTCATCAAGTATGACCTTTAAGGCATGTTCGTTGTCTGTGGAATCAATAACCTCAAGGACCTTGTCCATCCCATCAAAGCCTAGCTTTTTGGCCTCTTCAAGATTGAAGCGTATCTCCTGAACACCAAGGTTGTACTTCATATATTCCAGGCGATACATCTTGATTAGCAGCTCTACTCTACGCTTCTCATGTGGTGGAACATCCTTGACTTCCTGGATCAGAGAATGGATTTCTTCCTCAGAAGAACTCAGAAACAGATGCACCTTCTTGGCAAAGGGCTCAAGATCTAGGCGGGAGGCCAGATGACGCACAATCTTATGAACGTGATCTATGTATTGGCCATAAGGACTTATCTGTTCAAGTATTTCAGGTGGCAAAAAAGAAGCAAGGCCTTCCTTTTCTCTGCTGTACCAAAAACTGAAAATGGCCTCAATAAAATCTACAATCAGGTTGTTACTCTCTACGTGACTTTGTTTCCTTAGAAAATGTATAAGGATGTCCCGACGCCTAGAGATCTCATCAAGCTCGGTAGATACGTCTCGCAACAACCCTTCAGCGCCTATCTCATTGAAATATACAGGAATAGAACGGGCAAATTCCTTTACGAGATTATAAATCGGCTCTATATCGCTATTTAGTAGTTTTGTTATGTCCCTTTGAAAAAGATCCGTATCCTTGATACAGGTTCCACCAAGTTGCAAATTTATTGTAAGGGCTGAAAGCAGAGTGCTACAAACCTTTGGTTTCTGGCAAACAAGATCGAGCCAAGTACGTATATTTTGAAGATGTGCCGGATTAGACAGAACGTGCCACTCCGTATCCACACCCTCAACACCAGGGGTCTGAAAGCCAAAGGCCACAACCTCTTCCAAGAAAAGTTCTATGAGTCTCGTGTTCTCGCGTTGAAGTATTTCTGTTCCAAGGGCATTTATGCACTGTAGGGCGGTTCTTGGAAATTGGCCAATCTGCTGCTTCAGTAGGGCAAAACTCTTTGGAATAATCTTTCGAAGCTCATCAAAATCTGCCGTCTTTACCAGACAAACCAAATTCTTGTTGAGCTGGCGCAACACCTCCTCATGAATGATGTTGAGCCCCTCCATCTCAACCATGTGGAAAAGAAAAAGCAGATATATAGAGATTCCGTCAACCTCACGGCTTATCTCATTCTTGAAAGAAAGCCTGCAAGAGACCTGGCCAAGGGCACGGGCTATCTCCTTATATTTCTTTACAACATCCACATGTCCTGGAAGATCTGCCAACGCAAGGGCTGCCGCCTTATCGTCCTCGATTTCCTCTATCTGCCGAATCTTCTCCATTAGCCTTTGAAAGGCACCATGACTTACCGGCTCCAGAAGCTCCATTATCCTTTTATAATCGTCTTCATCTATCCATAAGCCATATTGGGTAAGACTCGATCTCAACCATTTTTGAGGACCGTCTTGGCTCAACCAATAGTTATATGTAATTGTCCTAACCTTTAAGAGTAGCTGCCTGCACCAGTGCCATAGCTCACTGTAGGCCTGACTTTGATCCAAACGTCTTGCAAA
>JAMOUE010000332.1 GCA_027068235.1 Deltaproteobacteria bacterium
TTCTCTAATTCCATAAATCTTAACAAGGAAGGAGGAGTTTTAAATTCGACTAAAATGTCTATATCACTAGTTTGTCCGGCTTCACCTCTAGCATAAGAACCAAAGATACCTATACTTTGGACTTTATATTTCTTTTTGAGAAATTCTTTCTGTTGTTCCAGGATTTTTCTGATCTCGTTTAAGGTTTTCATCGGAAAATAGGAGGGCATTATGGGGAGGATTTGATGGTGGGCCGCCCAGGACTCGAACCTGGAACCTATGGATTAAGAGTCTTATCTTGACCTTACAATCTCGCTCATTCTTAATTTTTCTTTGATTTTCATAGCGCAACAGGCGAGACGATTTGGCAAAAACATACCGGTTTGGACACCTATATGGACACCTAACCCGCGAAACCGGCTCTCCTTTCTTCCCTAAGCACTTCTTCTATCTTCCTTTTCAGGAAGGGTATGTCTTCTTTGATCGTCTCCCAAACAATTTCGTAAGAGATACCGAAATATTCATGAATAAGCTTATCCCTCATGCCAGCAATCTCTCTCCAGGGAATGTCAGGATATTTTATTCTTATTTCCTGCGGTATTTTCTTGGTGGCTTCGCCAATAATTTCGAGACTTCTAATAAATGCTCTTTTGAGATCTTCGTCTCTAATAAACCTTTCATAAGTTAGATCTCTAGATCTGTCCAAGAGATAGTTACACTCTTTAAGAATATCTTCTAGATAGTCCTCAATGATTCTTTTCATAACATCACTACTTCTTGCAAGATATATTTGCCAATACGCGGCTTGAGTCCTTTTTTTTCAACTAGATCTACTTTGACCCCCAGAGTATCAGAAAGATAATTTTCCAGTTCTATGAATTTTAATAGAGAAGGAGTCTTCTCAAATTCAACTAAAATATCTACATCGCTGGTTTTCTTTGCTTCACCTCTGACATAAGATCCGAAAATGCCTATTTCTTTAACTTTGTATTTATCTCTAATAAAATCTCTTTGTTGTTCCAAAATTTTTAGGATTTCGTCCAATGTCTTCATTTCAAGTGCTAGACTATGCAGTGATCTGTAAACGTTCTGTTGGATTTCTTTCTTTATATCCAAGCGATCCTGGCTAATCAATAAAAATCCTTACAAATAGTGGGCGCTCTTGGTTGTAGCCTCAGGGGCTTCGCAAAGAAGTTCAATCATTTCAAAAGCTCTATTCTCCCAAACCCTTATGGCTCAATAGTTTTGCAAGTTTTGCAAAAAACTAATGCCCCGAACCCTTTGAATATCAATAGTTTTGCAGTTTTGCAGGTGTTTTTTTCTTTAACTCCGTATATATGTAAAGCTCTACAGTAAAGGTATAAGAGCCAGTTTTCGTCTACAGAGCCGCGATCTGGCTTGTGATCCGACGAAACGCTATTCATACGTCCGGGTCTTGTAACCTTTAAGGAAAGACTCGATCTGCTGAAATCCTTGTGGGCCAATAGTTTTGCAGTTTTGCAGATACGTGCCGGGCGGGTTGCGTCGCCGCAGCCCTTCTTCCGGACGGATCAACCAATTAAACGACGGGTTCTGGGATCTTTTCTTCGGAAGCTTTTAACTTCCGTTAGCTCCGTATCTCCGACCTCCGACCTGCCCGCCTTTAGGGATCCCACGGGATGAGGTGAGGGTATGACCTCATCCGCGCGGGATCCAAATCTGCGTGCTCCCTTTTTGAGCCC
>JAMOUE010000333.1 GCA_027068235.1 Deltaproteobacteria bacterium
AATAGGAAATTTTCCATGCAAAAGACATTGATTTTCTTGCTGATAACTATGACATTCGTTTGGGGAGAGCGTTTTGAAAGAGATGATCAGAGAGAGATTGTTACAGATAGGCAGACTCATTTGCAATGGCAGGATAGTGTTGAAGCCAAAATAATGAAAAAAAGTTATGAAGATGCTATCGAATATTGTGATGCTTTGATTCTGGGAGGATATGATGATTGGCGGCTGCCTTTTTCGGATGAACTATCTACCATAATCGATCCAAACAAGTGCGCCAATAAAAAATCAGAAGTTATGGACATATTAGGTGAAGAGGACTGTATCATGATTGATGATACGTTTAAAAATATGCCAGAAAATGGGGCAAGAAAATATTGGAAATTGAGTTCTTGGCAAGGTAATAAAAAATCAGAAATTGCCCAGTGTATGGATTTTACAAAAAACGATGAGATATCATGTGCCTATGGAAAAAAAGAAAAACTGAATGTCCGTTGTGTAAGAGGCCAACAGCTCAACCCAAATGAAAAGCTTAGTGATTACTATGATAAAGATGATAGACCAAAGAGAATATTACGAGATGCACTGTATACAGCATTAGATAAAAATGATTACACTAAACTTGATTTGTTTCTGTCAAAAAAGGAAAACAAAAAATATCTAAATGAACTATATCGTGGGCACTCTCTTTTGGGGATCGCCTATGACAATAAACCCCTTATACGATATTTGATCCAACATGGAGCTGATAGACATATCCGTGATTTCAAAGGTTATACACCCCTGGAAGAGCTGATGTTCAGACCATGCAGAAAGCATGGGGATATCGTTCCCTGTGAATCGCTAAAAAGTGATCCGAAAGAACTGAAAAAACTCATTAAAATTTTAAATATCACTGACCCGCAGGAACTCTATCGATTACGCAGAGAACACAGAGGCAACCCCAAAGCGGATATCGAGTTGGTAAAACTGCTTGGTGGTGATGAACATACCAGGCCTTATATTGAGCCGAAAGTGCAGAAGATAGAGGGAAAGATTTGGGAATATATTCCCAATACCAGAGATACAGAAACCAACAGGGCAGGGTATAACGAACAGAACGCATCTGTATACTGCGAAAATCTTAAGATAGAGGATTATCGATTCAGACTTCCCCGGTGCAGTGAATTAGACTCACTTGCTTCACAGGAGAAAACAATACCTTTTGTTTATCACGGGATTCCGGTGGATGGACTCTATGTAGATTTTCATAAGACTCCGGATATCACTCCAAACAACGCACACTATTGGTGCACCAAAGACGGAAAGACATTGACCTACAGTTTTGAGACCAAAAAGGCAAAACCCAATCGGTATAAGGCATTGGTAAAATGCATTGCTGAATAATCATGTCAAATCACCCCGCCAACACCCAATACACCCCCGGCAGCGTCACAAAGCTCAGCACGATCCCGTACCCCAGCAGTGAGGCGACGAAGCGTTGCTCCAGCCCGGCCATCATGGCCAGCATCGCCGAGGAGATCATCGGGCCCATGGCCGCTTCGAAAATGCTGACCTTCGCGGCGAGACTGTGAAGATCGAGCCAGCCAAAGAGGAGGTAGAGGATCAGCGGAGCCAGGAGGAGTTTGATCATCAGCCCCAGCGCAAAAGGGAGTTTTCTGCCCGGTTCGAGTCGCAGTTGGAGGTGGAGTCCG
>JAMOUE010000334.1 GCA_027068235.1 Deltaproteobacteria bacterium
GTTTAGGATCATCGGCTATTGCAATTTCATGTCCATTCCTAGCCCCTAACCCTTCTGCTCCTATTGTAGTAGAGACAACGGGGCACTCCATGGCCATTGCATTCAAAATTTTCAGTCTAGTACCACCACCAATTCTCAATGGCACAATAAAAACAGCTGCCTCTTCCATGAATTCCCGAATGTCATCTACATAACCCAGCATATGCATCTGGTCGGCATGTCTCCACTTTATAGATTCTTTTCTGCCTATCACATTCACCACCACATCCGGCCTCTTATTATATATATATGGCATGACCTCTTTATCGAACCAAACCAGTCCATCCTTATTCGGATACCAATTCAGCCCTCCAATAAATACCAAATGGTTATTTTTTTTCTTCCTGGGATCCCTTGGATAAAAAAAGGCGGTATCTACTCCATTTGGTATTACGGAAACTGGTGTATTGGGCGCAAATTTTTGTAAAATGGCTTGGTCGTCTGCAGAACAAGCAAGTATATGGTCGACTTTTTGTGTCAATGACCTCTCAAAACATTCTAATCCCGCTTGCTGCTTTGAAAAAAACCACTTAACAGCAGGATTGTGTTCCTGTTCCACTCTTCTCCTTAGCAGATAAGATTCAACATTATGAGCATCTAAGACGATTTTTTTGTTAAAAAACTTATCATAATAGACTCCCAATGGAAGCATATCTATGTGAATTAAATCAAAATTGACGGATCTCAACATTTCATCAATGGCTTGACTCATCTGTCTACTATTATACTTCAGCAATACAAAAGGCCGCCCAGTAATCACTGATTTCATCAGTGTTGTACAAGTAGCCAGTCTTGATTCATTCTCTGGAACTTTAATAAGACGAACAGAACCACATAATTGCTTCAACTCATCTAAGTAGTCAAATTCTTCTTTAAACTTTACAAAACTGAGCAAATGAACTTCGTGCCTTTTGGCCAGCTGTTTCAAGAGATTAGAAGATCTCAGGGAATGTCCATCATTGGCAGGCAAAGGGCTTTTAGTAGTAATAAACAACAATTTCATGATATTATTAATCGGCAGTTATTTCTCTGGTATTTCTGTTTAAGATTTTATGATATAACCCTGCATATTTATTAGCCATTTCCTGGCTGGAATAGTCTGTTAGCACAAGATCCCGGCCGGCCTGGGCCAAACGTTTTCTAGAACTCTTATCATGCAACACTTGTTCTATCTTATGCGCCAGGTCTTCAACATTTTCAGGCTGGGCTAACACCCCATGAACGCCATCTTGAATTACCTTAGGCACACCTCCAACCCGGGTTGCAACAACTGGCACTTCTGCCGCCATGGCTTCCAGCAGAGCCATTGGCAATCCTTCGTTTCTAGAAGGCAGGACAAAAACATCAAATCCTTTATAAAGAGAGCGGGCATCTGATCTATTGCCCAGGAAAAGGACCTTATCATCAACCTTCAATGTTTTGGCCAGGGCGGTTAGGTTGTCATATTCTGGCCCGTCCCCCACCAAGACAAGCCTTAATTCTGGAAATTTATTTGTCAAAAGTGAAAATGCCTCCAATAAGAGATCATTTCCCTTTTCAAAACTCAAACGCGCCACATTTCCTATAACCAGGCTGTTGGATTCCAGTCCAATTTTGTATAAGGCCTCTTGACGAGAGATAGAAAAGGCCTGATCCATTACATCAATACCAT
>JAMOUE010000335.1 GCA_027068235.1 Deltaproteobacteria bacterium
CTCTTTTCCATCACAACATCAGTGGAGAAACTAGAAGGTGGGTACTGTGGCTAGTACCAGCATTGGGCGGACTTCTTAGCGGTCTCCTCGTCTATTTTTTCTGTCCAGAAGCACAGGGACATGGCACTGATGCTGCAATTGAGGCTTACCACAATAAAGATGGACTGATACAGCCAAAGGTGCCTCTTATTAAGATGTTGGCCTCCTTTCTTACACTTGGATCAGGTGGATCGGGAGGTAGTGAAGGTCCAATCTGCCAGATAGGAGCAGGCCTAGGTTCATTACTTGCCCAAAAGCTGAAGGTCCCACCAAGAGAGATGAGGATTCTCATGGCAGCAGGCCTAGGGGCCGGGATAGGAAGTATATTCAGGGCACCTCTTACAGGAGCACTCTTTGCATCAGAAATCCTTTACAAGGATCCTGAATTTGAGGCAGATGTCATTATCCCAACTGCCATCGCCTCAACCATTGCCTACTCACTGTTTTGCAGTGTCTATGGCTGGGGTTCTCTATTCAGAGCCGAGGACTACAGATTCTCAAATGTATTGGCATTGGGTCCATACGCCGTACTCGCATTATGTCTGGCCCTAGGTATATTTCTATTTGTAAATATCTTTTGGGGCTTTCATGACTTTTTTCAGGAAAAGGTAAAACTTCCTCTATGGGTCAAACCAACCATCGGAGGACTCATGACAGGAACCCTTGGACTCTTTCTTCCGCAGGTCCTTGGTTTCAGTTATGGTTTCATCCAAGATGGACTATACAATAAGGTAACCCTTGGACTCTTTTTGGCTGTTGCCATTGGCAAGATTCTGGCAACAACGTTTTCTATAGGATCTGGTGGAAGTGGTGGAGTATTCGGACCATCGGTCGTTATTGGAGGCTCAATAGGCGGAGCCGTTGGACTGTTTTTCCACGACATAATGCCAAATGTCGTGCCATCCGCTTCTCCTTTTATCATCGTAGGTATGGCTGGTTTCTTGGCAGGAAGTTCCAACATACCTATCTCAGCAGTAATAGTCGTAAGCGAGATAACAAGTTCTTACCATCTGTTGTTACCAAGTATGATGGTATGTTCATTAAGTTACTTTTTATGCAGAAAATGGAATCTTTACAGGGCCCAAGTCAAGAGCAAGATCGATAGCCCTGTTCACAAAGGAGATTTTCTAAACGACATACTCGAAGGTATAACCGTTAGGGACATATTCAATCCAAACAAAGTCTATGCCGTTATTCCAGAAGATATGACATTTCCTCAGTTTAGGCGTTTTTTCAAGGCCACAGAACAACACTATTTCCCTGTGGTGGATAAAGAAGGAAGGCTATCTGGCATCTTTTCGATAAATGATATTAGGCACTTTTTATTTGATAAGGACTTAGGTGAACTACTTATTGTAAAAGACTTTGCTAGAAAACGGGTGATTACAACAACGCCATCTGAGGATGTCAATACACTGCTTAGAAAATTTACCATAAGAAATATCGATATGATTCCTGTAGTGGATGATAACGATCCCAAGAAATTCCTGGGGATGATTAGCAGACGTGAAGTAATTGACTTTTACAACAAGACCCTGAACTCTTTAAAAGAGTCTAAAAAAGATATAGAAGAGATCCCATTTTAAGCTTAAGCTATAAGCGCTATAAATAAAAAAACCCCGGCATTAAACCGCCGGGGGCTAACCGAT
>JAMOUE010000336.1 GCA_027068235.1 Deltaproteobacteria bacterium
CTCATATTATTACTGAGAGCCTTTTTTAGATGACATGAGCCGTCATTACAAGTCTAGAAGGGCCGGAAGCAATCCTCATTGTCATTGCAGAGGCGGCCGCAGCTGCTATGAAAGCAATCACTTTGTTATCTCTTTTACGCTCCCAGTAATAATAAGGGCAAGTTGCTACGCTAAAATCGATTCTGATTTCTAAAAGTGTACTTTCAGTGATACTTTTGTATACTCTTGCCGCCTATGAAAAATTCAAATGCCGGACAAAAAACTTTAGGCAAAGAGTTTCTGCCAGCAACCCAGGAAGAGATGAAGGCTCTTGGCTGGAAAAGGCCCGACATTGTTCTGGTTACTGGAGATGCCTACATCGATCATCCATCTTTTGGAGTGGCAATAATTGGCAGATGGCTTGAGGCCCACGGCTTTAAAGTGGCCATACTTGCCCAACCTAAATATCAAGATGAGAGTGACTTTAAGAGGTTTGGCAAGCCAAGGCTCTTTTTTGGTATCTCAAGTGGCAATCTCGACTCTATTGTTGCCAACTATACAGGCAATGCCAGAATACGGCAGAAAGACGCCTACAGCCCCGATGGAGACCCTTATTTTCCAGGGCCTCGCACCAAAACCAACCGCCGACGGCCAGATAGAGCGGTAATCACCTATGCAAATCTGGCCAGACGTGCCTATCCCGACATCCCTATAGTGCTAGGGGGCATTGAGGCCTCTCTACGGCGGTTCATTCACTATGACTACCAACAGGAAAAGCTCAGAAATTCCATTCTTACAGATTCTAAGGCAGACATCCTGGTCTTTGGCATGGGGGAGAGGACTATTGTTGAAATTGCCCGCCGCCTAACAAATGGCCAAAACCTTCTTGGAATTCCAGGCACTTGTACCCGCCACGGCAAAACGAGTTTACAAATCCAAAACCTTTACTATTTACCCTCTTGGACACAAATACAGAAAGACAATAGCCTTTTTCTTGATGCAGAGCTGAAAATTGACGAATTTGCAAGAAGCGGACAGGATGTTGCTCTTGTCCAGGAACAAAAAGGTGGCACATTTGTAGTTCAAAATCCGCCTGCCAAGCCCCTTTCCACAAAGGAGATGGACAGAATTTATGGGCTTCCATTTACCAGGATACCCCACCCCAACTTTGGACGAGTACCTGCGTGGGAAATGATAAAAGACTCCATAACCGTGGTAAGGGGCTGCTCTGGTAACTGTTCCTTCTGCGCCATAGCACGCCATCAAGGCCCGGTTGTCACATCGAGAAGCATTGACTCTATCCTGGAGGAAATAGATACCTTAACGAAGCTTCCAACCTTTAAAGGGACAATCTCAGACCTTGGTGGCCCAACAGCCAACCTGTATGGGGTGAGTTGTAAAATATCTTATAAATGCAAGAAAAAAGATTGCCTGTTCCCAGCGCCATGTAAAAATCTGGCATTGAATGAAGAACGCTTCAGGCAGCTTTTAAAAGCGGCCAAGGCACGAAAAGGTGTAAAGCGAGTATTTGTTTCTTCTGGGCTGCGTATGGAACTTCTACTAAAAACTCCTGCGCTTCTTAGGGACATCCTGGAAAGCCATACGCCAGGTAGTCTTAAAATCGCACCAGAGCATACTGAAGAAGAAGTGCTCATGCTAATGCACAAGCCAGGGGCAATGGTGTTGAACGAGTTTCTCAAAAAGGCCAGGGCCATTCTAAAAAATATGGGAAAGAAAAAAGAGATAACCGCCTATTTTATGACATCACATCCAGGATGCACATTGTCCCATATGCAGGCCATGAAGAACAGGCTTAAAAAAATGCACCTTCCAGTACGGCAATTCCAGGACTTCACCCCTACTCCAGGCACCATCTCTACGGCCATGTATGTTTGCGGTCTTGACAGGTACAACAAAAAACCCATTTTTGTACCACGAAAACGGGGGCAAAGACTTGCCCAGAGAAAGATACTCGAATCTCTTATGAAACCTTCAAAAGGTCAGAGGCCAGATGTTCAAGCGTAACCTGGAAATAGGAGGCTTAAAGATATCCCCTCCGCTCTTTCTTGCTCCAATGGCCGGGTTAACCCACAGCGCCTTACGACAGCTTATTCTGGACTTTGGCCCCGTTGGCCTGCTTTCAACAGAGATGCTCTCGGCTTCAAGCCTTCCTCATGAAAACTCAGAACACTCTCCCTACCTCATACGAACACAACGTGAAAAACCCATAAGCTATCAACTACTAGTATTCAAGGTTGATCAGGTGGAAAGGGCAGTGGAAAAATTGTTATCTCTTGGGGCAGACTGCATAGACATCAACCTTGGCTGCGGAGCACCAAAAGTAGTGAAAAAGGGAGGAGGAGTGGCACTATCCCACGATCCTGAAAGACTAAAAGATATAGTCAAAGCCATAAAGGCCCTATGTAACCTGCCAGTAACAGTCAAGATTCGCCTCGGCCCAACTCCTGATGTAGCCTCATTTAAAGATAGGTGCCTGTTTCTTCAAGACCTTGGAATAGATGCCCTTTACGTTCATGCCAGATTTGACAAGGAACCATTTGCCAGGCCTCCCAAATGGGAAATGGCAGCAGAGGCCAAAAGGGTCCTTTCCATTCCTGTAATCGTTAATGGTGGTATATTCAACTCAGAAGATGCAAAAAAATGTCTGGACGTAACAGGTGCAGATGGTCTGATGATAGGAAGGGGGGCTGCAATTAGACCTTGGATATTTCGGGATCTGGCATCTAAGGTTTACCAGTTTGAAGTATCAAACTTTGAGTTACCAGACCTTTCAGTAGTATGGATGAACTTTTTCCATTATCTTGAAAGCCTTTTCCCGCCAGAAAGACGAATTGGCAGGTTAAAGGAATTTACCCACTATTTCAGCCAGAACTATGCCTTTGGAAACCGATTGGCAATGGCTGTACAAAGATCCAAGACCATGGAAGAGGCAAAGTTAAGGGCAATAGAATTTTTTATGAAAAACAAGAACGAGCATCAAGTTAATAAGTATGAATAGCTAGAAAAAGTGATAGAATTATTATGTTACTCCAAAATCTTCCAGCTTTAAAAAGTAAGTAAAAAACTAAATTTTTCTAAATATCATTAAAATAAAGTGCATTTTCCAACTGCTACTTTATAATTGTTTTTTAATACTTTATTTGGCACGAGATGGTATCTGAAGATGTTATCAGAATCGGAAAAAGAGGCAATTAGACTTACTAGATTATCAAAGGATCTCAATAACTTATTTCTCCCAATCATTCGTCATAGAGGTAAAAAGTACTTCAAAGAAGGACGAGTAGAGCTCAATAGGATAACAAGAAACCTCATAAAAAGTACGGTGAGGGGCAGTGTATCCTATCTTGTTTCCATTGATCTAAAAGAGATTGTAAAAGGCTCTGTAAGGATCGGGTGTACGTGCCCATTTTTTCGTCAAGGCATACCCTGTAAACACATTTGGGCAACCATCATTGCTGCTGAAAGGTATTTTAAAGAGAATAGAGACGAAGCTGATATATCCAAACCGTCTTCTTTGACTGTGGACGAAATATTCAACCAGGATGAATGGGCAAATCCTGCGGAACAAAAGATATGGCAGCCCATACAAGACTTTGTCCTGAGATACGAGGTTAAAATCCACGGTAAAATCACCCTGATATCCGCCTATGAACAATATATAAAAAAGGATGGTAACTTGGGCAGGACAAGAAAAATCAAACATAGAACCTTGTCAAACCCCGATTTACCAAGGGCAGATAGGCTCATAATACCGTTTCTAATAACATCTTCCGATGCTTCTCCCTACTCTTATAATAGTGGCTATCTTTTTGATAACTACATCGACAACTTCAGAGAGATACCTCTATCTCCAGAAGAAACAGCGACCCTACTCCCTCTCTTGTCAGAGACTGGCCGATGCGTAGTCAGGGATCAGGCAGGTAAAATCCATGCCGACCCACTCAAACCCCTGATTCACCAAAAATTAAAGTTTAGGATCAAGGCAAAGCAGGTTGAAAAGGACAAATTGGCCTTTGTACCGAAACTTGAACTGGATGGTAAACAAATTGCCCTTTCACGGGTGCTTTTAATCAATTCCTCACCTGTAATGATTATCTTTAAGGGCAGATTATATGATGTGATAGGTCCAAGCTATTCACTCTTAAAAAAGATCCTAGAAAAAGGCATAGAAACAACCAACCTAAATAAGGTCCCAGAACTTTTACAACATGCCACAAAGGTATCAGGAGGGGAACATCTCGTTCTTCCAAAAAAAATTGCACCTAAAACAAGAGAAGATATCGCACCTGTAGGTGGTTTGGTCCTGAAAATTCAAGAAGACCGACTCGTTGGAGAGGCCTTTTTTATGTACGACTCCATTAGGGTAAAGGCCTCATCCAATGAAACAAATATATTTTCTCATGAAGATTGGATGTTCATAAAAAGAAACTTTACAAAAGAAGAGAAACTCCTTGATCAGATCCTTGAGGCAGGATTTACCTATGCTGGCCCTGACCTCCTAACCATTGATCTTGCAGCAGCACCAGATGCCCTGTCAAGCTTGGATAAAAAAGGGGTGTTACTTGAGGCAGAAGATGGGAAACCATTTAGAACAGGTTCGGTACGCCGTCTTTACATATCTTCTGGCATAGATTGGTTCGACATGGAGGCAGAGATAAATTTTGGCACAGAATCAGTGCCACTGCCAAAGGTAATCTCTGCATATCTAAGGGGCCAAAAGACCATAAGGCTCAATTCTGGTGGTCAAGGTATGCTTCCCTTGGAGTGGCTGCAAAAACACCTTGGCATATTGCAGCTTGCCAAGGCAGACAAGGCAGAAGATGGGAAAAATGTGCTACGTTTCCCCTCATCTCATGCCCTAATAATAGAACATCTGCTGGAAGAGGCCCAAGAGACTCGAACAGATGACAGATTCAAAGAAGTCAGAAAGAAATTAAAGAACTTTAAGGGGATAAAATCTCTAAAGGCCCCAGCTGGCTTCAAAGGAAAACTCAGACCCTATCAAAGGGAGGCACTTGGCTGGTTTTCTTTCCTTCACGATCTTTGCCTTGGAGGCATACTTGCTGATGATATGGGCCTAGGTAAAACAGTACAGGTGCTTGCATGGCTTCAAAAGCTTAAAAACAAAGAAAATTTGCCAAGCCTGATAGTTGCTCCCACCTCTCTTGTCTTCAATTGGCAGGCTGAGGCAGAAAAATTTACCCCAAATCTGAAAATATTTATCTACCTTGGGAAAGACAGAAAAAAGCAAATCAAAAATCTAAAAGATACTGATATCGTTTTAACCACCTATGGCATAGTAAGAAGAGATATTGAAACACTCACGCAAATCCCTTTTAACTACTGCATCCTAGATGAAAGCCAATACATAAAAAACCCAGATTCTCTAACTGCAAAGGCGTGCAGGCTCCTGCGAGCAAAACACCGCCTATGCCTCACAGGAACACCTATTGAGAATCATCTTGGAGAACTTTGGTCCCAGATGGAATTTCTCAATCCAGGCATACTTGGCAAAAAAGAACAATACATGGAAAGGTTTGCCAAACCTGCTGCCTCTGGCAACAAAGAAGTGCTCAACACCCTAAAAAAGATAGTCTCTCCTTTTATTTTAAGACGCACAAAGGAAGAAGTCGCAAAAGAACTGCCAGATAAGATAGAGTCCATAATCCGTTGCACCATGACTGAAGAACAACAAAAGCTCTATCAACAGATAAGAGATCACTACAGATCTTCTATTATGCAGGCAATCGAAACAAAAGGCATAAAGCGCTCCAAGATCATGGTCCTGGAAGGGCTTTTACGCCTAAGGCAGGCAGCCAACCATCCAGCCCTTGTTGGAGCAACAGACTGTACCTCAGGCAAATTCCAGCAACTTATCCAATTACTTTCTGAAACAATAGACGGTGGACACAAGGTTCTCATATTCTCACAATTCACAAAAATGTTGAAACTTATCAAGGACGAAATGCTCCGTATGGATATCCCCTTTGAATACCTTGATGGACGCACACCCCAGGCAAAACGCAAGGAGCGTGTCAGGAACTTTCAAGAAAACGACACCATAAAGGCCTTTTTAATAAGCTTAAAGGCAGGGGGCTTTGGGCTAAACCTCACTGCTGCAGACTATGTGTTCATAGTTGACCCTTGGTGGAATCCTGCAGTTGAGCTTCAGGCCATAGACAGGACACACCGTATCGGTCAGACCAAAAAGGTAGTCACCTACCGTCTTATCTCAAAAGACTCTGTTGAAGAGAAGGTTTTGAGCCTTCAAAAGAAAAAGCAGGAGATCGTTGGCTCCATATTGAGCGGAAGCCGTAACCTACTAACAGACCTTACAGCAAAGGATTTAGAGATCCTTTTTTCATAAAGGCCTTGCATGATGTGCCTGAGATGACAGCAATCACTTTGTCATCTCTTTTACGCTCCCAGTAATATTAAGTCTAAAAATAAGGCGACCTCAAAGTACCTGTTTAACTGTCAAAAATTAGAAACTCTTTATCTTTTTGAATTTGAGACTTTTGCAGTAAGATACTTATGATAAGTACCTAAATGAAGAAGGTATTTAGTAATGATCTCTAAAGAGGAGGCCATATGAAGAGATCTCATTTGATAGTGGCGGGGTTAGTAATTTGGTTAA
>JAMOUE010000337.1 GCA_027068235.1 Deltaproteobacteria bacterium
TTACAGCAGACACGGCGCTACGTCTTGGCAAATATTTTGGGATAGAGCCGGAATTTTGGTTGAATTTGCAAGTGCGGTACAATATGAAGGTGGCTAAGGCCAATTTAGAGAAAAGAATAGAAAAGGAAGTAAGACCTCGCAAATATAGAGAGCAAGTTTCAGGTCTTGCGACTGCGTAACATATGGTTTTGCCTTCCGGCTCCACATCGCATTTCTGCATCTTCTAAGGCTCGCTTCGTTGGAGGTTGCAAAATTCGCCTGCTTTCAGCAGATTCAAGCAGTACAACTTACGGCCGCTTCGCCTTGCCAAGAATTTGCAAGGTTTTTTGCCTGTCCCCCAAAACTTTTAGGACACCAAATTATATGTTGGCCCCTTAAAAAGTGTGTTAGTTTGACATTCAGTCTTAATTTGGTATCATAAAAAGACTGGAGGTTAGAGAATGAATATTTCCCGTGACATAAAGCCTGTAAGTTACCTGAAGGCAAGAGCAGCTGATCTGTTAAAACAAGTAAATGAGACACGTCGGCCTGTAATTATTACTCAAAATGGTGAGCCAAGGGCAGTGTTACAAGATCCAGAAAGTTATGAAAGAATGAGAAATGCCATTGGGTTGTTAAAAATTCTTGCCATTTCAGAAGAAGAAATAAAAGTTGGTGATGTAGTTCCAAATGATGCTGTCTTTAAAAAGGTTCAAGACAAATTGTAGTGACCGATGGATGAGGAATATAAGGTAGTTTGGACCAAGTCTGCTGTCTCCGATCTTGAGAGTATAATAGAATACATAGCAGAAAATAGCCCTTTGACAGCCAGGGCATTATTTCGCAAGCTAAAAAAGCAAATAGATACCTTGAGCTATTCACCTCAACGTGGTCGTCATATCCCCGAGCTACAAGAGCAAGGTATTTTCTTATATCGAGAATTAATGATTTCTCCCTGGAGGGTAATGTATAGAGTCCATAAAAGAATAGTTTATATAATGGCAATTATTGATTCCAGGAGAAATGTAGAGGATATCTTATTGGAAAAATTAATAAAACCCCAAAGATAAGGGCCAACGAATGGGTGCACTTGACCGCCATTCCACCCACTGTGGCCCTCAGCCTTGCTCCATGTCGGCAAGTGACCCTGGTCGATATTGACACTGCCATATGGCGTATGCTAACTTTTGAAAATTACTCATTAATGTAGGGAGGTATTCAATTTTATCACCACCAAGCTACCTGCTTAGCAAAGCTGGGACCCACCAGTAAAACTGGTGGATTAAGCTTCTATTTAAAAGTATATTTCTCGAAAATATTATATAGAGTTTAAAATTGTATTGGTTATATATTCAACTTCATTATCTAACAACTCATGATAAATAGGTAAACTTATATTATGAGTTGAAAAGTAAAGAGCAGTTTCATAGTTTCCTTTTGAATATTTTGAAAAATACAACTCAGCAGGTAATGGTTTGCTGTAGTGAAGTGGTACCCATTTTTTGGACAACTTGTTAGCCATTTTAAGTTCGCCTTCACTACCATTTCTTCTCATGCTGTCAGATCTAACTGATAGACTTCATCAGGTGTCTGGTAGTTCAGAGCCTGATGGAATCTTTCGCTGTTGTAGTTCTTGAACCACTGTTGCAGCTCATGCCTCAGCACAAGTACTGATTCGAACTCCCTTAGATAGATTAGTTCATACTT
>JAMOUE010000338.1 GCA_027068235.1 Deltaproteobacteria bacterium
CATAACCTATAATACTAAAGATAAATTTACAGAATTTTATTTAGTCGACCCTGAAAAAACCACAAACTTCCCTAAAACAGGCATTTTAGAAGTGATTTTAGGGTATAATTTCGACCAATAAACCATTGATTGAAGACCAATTCCTGGTCGAAATGAGTGATAAAATTGCTTCCAAATACGCCTAAACACAACCAACCCAATCTTTTCCAATCACAGCTGAGAGATATGCTTGATACCAACGATCCTTTTGTGGCTTTGGCAGAGACGATCGACTGGACTTTTTTTGATGATGCCTTTGCCATCTACTACAGTGAAGAAGGCAGACCGGCTAAACCGATTCGTCTCATGGTCGGACTGTTGCTGTTAAAGCAGATAGAGAACCTTAGTGATGAGAATGTTGTACTGCAATGGAAACGTAATCCTTACTACCAGTACTTCTGCGGTATGCATGAATATGTTCCTGCTCTGCCGTGTGATGCTACGGAGCTTGTCAAATTCAGGCAGCGTATCGGTAAAGAGGGAGCAGAGAAGATCTTTGCTGTGAGTGTGATGTTGCATGGGAAAGCAGCAGAGGAGAAACAGGTCATCATCGATACAACCGTACAGGAGAAAAACATCACCTATCCCACAGACGGTAAACTTGCTATTAAAATGATTCACCATTTACACAAAATAGCCAAAGCCGAAGGCATATCGCTTAGACGTACCTATGTCAAAGAGATCAAGGAGAAGCGTATCATTCTAAGATACTTCAGACATCCTAAAAAGATCAAAAAAGCCAAGAGTGCGATGAAACGACTGGAGACCATTGTAGGTATCCTTATGAGAGATATTTCACGCAATCTTTCCACAGAGAGGCTTGAGTACTATCAAGAAACATTTGACCTGTTCAAAAAAGTGGTTGACCAACAACAAAAAGATAAAGGCAAGCTCTACGCTTTACATGAACCGCATATCTATGCTATTGCTAAAGGAAAAGATCACAAGAAATACGAATACGGTACCAAAGCTTCCATTGTGAAAACCAAGAATAGCGGTATTATCATTGGGGTGGTTGCACACGAGAAAAACGAACATGATTCCAAAACACTGGAAGTGGCACTCCACTCAGCCAACAAACATAGAACAAAGCCTATCAAAGAAGCGATCTGTGACAGGGGATATAGAGGAAAAAAAGAGGTAGGTGGTACCATGATCTCTATTCCGGGGAAGCCTCTTAAAAGAGATACCAAATACCAGAAAGAACAAAAACGTAAAAAGTTCAGAAGACGTGCTGCCATAGAGCCTGTCATCGGACATCTTAAAAGTGATCACAGGCTTTCACGGAATTATCTCAAGGGATTTATCGGAGATGAGATCAATTTACTGTTAGCTGCAGCGGCATTCAATCTCAAGAAGTGGATGAACCACTTCTTTGCAATGTTTTTTATGGTTAAAATTGCCTTGTTTGTCTATGCGATGGCACAGGTCAAACCCAAAGAGAGAAGAAAATATGCTGATCTTTATCTGTTGGTTTACAGGTTGTGGTAGAATAGTTGTTATAAAATGGGTTGACCTGACTTGGGAATAGGTTTTTCAGGGTCGACTAGGTACTGTGATAACTGTATATTTAGGTTTGGTTTTATGTCGGTATTGTGTTTGCAGATGGGCTGTTGTAAATTCATAGCTTTGACGGTACTCATCCC
>JAMOUE010000339.1 GCA_027068235.1 Deltaproteobacteria bacterium
GAAATTGGTCCACACCATGCAGAAAGTTAAAACGAAGCAGGATTTTTCAATTCGCGTAGTGGCCAAGTGTGGCAAAGATGAACTTGGTATGCTCATGGACGGCTTCAACAACATGCTTGAGCAGGTGCAGGAGCGGGATCGAAGGCTCAAAGAAAACAGCGAACAGCTTCAAAAGCAGGTAATCCTTAGTACAGAAGCCCTCAAGCTCAGTGAAGCCCAGAAGGAAAAGCTTTGGGTCCAGAAAAAGATACAACAGGCCTACAGCGAACTTGTAAGCCGCATGAACTCCATAGACATAGACGATATGTTGGAGACGTGCCTGAACCAAATCTCTGATGTGGTAGGAGCTGCGTGGGGTTCTGTATTTCTTTGGGATGATGACAACAATAAACTGCATCCAAAGCTTCACTATATCGCCAGCACTGTCACTCAATGGCAAAAGAAAAACCCAGATTGCCTTATATGGCTAGAAAAACTTGCCTATCAAAAGGCCCAAATGGCCATAAAGAGCAACAAATATATTCAAGATAATATCCAAAGCGACCCTGAACATGGGATTTTCTCTTCACTGGTACTCATGGCCTTTCCTTTAAAATTTCAAAACAAGGGTTTAGGAGCGCTACTTCTTGCAGGGCCTAAGGAACCAGATGAATATACCTTTGCCTTTTTACAAAACTCTACCAGACAGCTTGGAGTGGCAATACACAATGCCATGACTTTTGAAGACCTGGTGAAAAAATCTGCTGAACTTGAACATAGTAACTTAGAGTTACAGAGGGCATCCAGAATGAAAAGCGACTTTTTGGCCAACATGAGCCATGAACTTAGAACACCGCTTAATGCAATCATTGGTTTTTCCGAGCTTCTGCTGGATCAGCATTTTGGTGAACTCAATGACATACAAAAAGACTATTTAAAAGACGTGCTGGATAGCGGCAGACACCTGCTTGCCTTAATAAACGATATTCTAGATCTTTCAAAGATAGAGGCTGGTAAGGTAGAGGTATTGGGAGAAGATGTTCCAATAAGAGACATACTTGAATCTGGTCTTACCATGATACGCTACAAGGCCATGAAACACAATATAGAGCTTGTCCTTGACATGGATGAATCTGCCCCTGAAACGGTATGGGCAGATCAACAGAAGATGAAACAAATAGTCTATAATCTTGTCTCCAATGCAGTGAAATTTACTCCTGATGGCGGCAAGATAGAGCTGTCGGCAAGAAAGGTTGACAGGACCTGGCTCCAAAAGCATGTACCTAAAGACTTTATAGATGAGGATGTGCTTTTCCAAGGGCAAGAAAATGATCCATTTTTACTCATATCCGTAAAAGATACTGGTATAGGTATACCTGAAGAGCATCTGAAAAAGATATTTGATGCCTTTGAGCAGGTCGACTCTTCGCGCTCCAAGCGATACAAAGGTACCGGGCTTGGCCTTGCCCTTTGCAAAAACCTTGTAAAACTCCATGGTGGGGTTATTTGGGTGGAAAGTACTCCAGGTAAAGGAAGTACCTTCTATTTTGCAATTCCAATCAAGAAATCGTAGCTCTTGCTAAGAGCACAAAAAGACGTGGACAAATCTATTGCTGTAATTGCAAGAGCGAGCAAAATAGTTCCCACTGTTATGTCAACTTAAAAGTGCTTAAAGTACATCCAACTACTCTTGTCTATGC
>JAMOUE010000340.1 GCA_027068235.1 Deltaproteobacteria bacterium
TATTAATCGCTGCCACTTTTCAATGACCTTTTTAGGGGCCTTTGCATACCCATAACCAGGAAGATCAACAAAGTAGGCATTTTGATTTACAAGGAAAAAATTAAGTGACTGGGTATAACCAGGCCTGCTACTTACCTTGACATATTTCCTCCGACCAAAGATGGCATTTAAAAGAGAGGATTTACCTACATTTGAGCGTCCTGCAAAGGCAATCTCTACTGGTAGCTCTTCAGGCAGATCCTTAAGTGAAAAGACACTTTTCAGAAACTTTACATCCTTTATGCAAGAGCTTCGTACCTCTGCCACTACCTTACAGCACCTTGTTCAACGAATACTCTATGATTCCCTGAGCTCCAGCCTCCTGAAGTTTAGGAACAAGCTCTCTCACACTGCCTTCGTCAATAACAGTTTCGATGGAGCACCAGTCTTGGTCGTAAAGGGGAGATACGGTAGGTGCATTAAGGCTTGGAAGGATGGAGACAACCCTTTGCACCCGGTCTTTAGGGCAGTTCATTTTTAGCCCTACAAGACGGTCTGCCCTGAGAGCGCCTTTCATAAGCATGGCTATCTGCTGAATCTTTTTCCTCTTCCACTCATCTTGCCAGGCGTCTTCGTTGGCTATGAGTTTTGGATTAGATTGCATCAGCTCTTCTATGATTTGAAGGCCATGTGCTCTAATAGTGGTTCCAGTTTCTGTGACCTCAACAATGGCATCTGCCAACCCTGAAACCACTTTTGCTTCAGTGGCGCCCCAAGAAAATTCCACATCTACATCGACACCTCTTTCAGCAAAATATTTTTTTGTAAAATTAACTAGTTCCGTTGCAATCTTTTTTCCTTGGAGGTCCTCAACCTTTTTGTAGGGGGAATCGGCTGGAACGGCAAGGACCCATTTGGCTGGTTTTCGGCTCACCTTTGAATAGATAAGGTCTGTAACTATGTGAACCTTAGATTCGTTTTCAAGTATCCAGTCATAACCTGTTATGCCAACGTCTAAGGTGCCATTTTCAACATATCTCGACATTTCCTGGGCCCTACAAATGCTACAGGAGATTTCAGGGTCATCAATGTCTGGGAAGTAGCTTCTGTGATGAACGTTGATTCTCCATCCAGATTTTGCCAAAAGTTCGATTGTTGCCTTTTCCAAGCTGCCCTTAGGTATGCCAAACTTTAGTCTGTTCACTTTTTGTAGATCTCCTTGGGGTCAAATACTAATTGGCCCACTTCTATGATTTTTTCGCCTTCCACCTTGTTGTGGAAGCAGCTCCTGTGCCCGGTATGACATGCGGCACCGCCAAGTTGCTCCACCTTTAAAAGTATGGTGTCAAAGTCGCAGTCAACAAATGCCTCTTTTACCATCTGGACATGGCCAGATGTCTCTCCCTTGAGCCATAACTTGTTTCTCGAACGGGACCAGTAGTGGGCCTTACCTGTTTCGATAGTCTTTTCCCATGACTCAAGATTCATATAGGCAAGCATCAGGACCTCGCCAGATTTTGCATCTTGAACGATTGCTGGAAGAAGCCCTCCGCATTTTTCAAAGGCCAGTTTTGTTGCCTTTTTAACCATTTTCTAAACGCTCCATAGGCAAAGTTTAGGCAAAATTAATCCCACTGGATGTGCTTGGCAAGGCTTGATAATAAAGATAAACAATCATTCGGATTATATGGCCGGCTCAT
>JAMOUE010000341.1 GCA_027068235.1 Deltaproteobacteria bacterium
TAGGCATTGGCATTTGGTTTTTGTCGTTGATCGTCCCTTGTATTCCAGATTGGTTCCTAAGTGGCTTAAGGCTGATTTGGATCTTTGGCCTTGGGGCTTTACTAACATAGTAAGGATAGAGAAGTCTGTAGTTGGTTATTTGACAAAGTATCTCAAAAAAGATTTTGCATGTGCTTTAGATAAACTGATTAGAAATGAAAGGTTGTTTTATTGTAGGTTAGATAAAAAAATTCAGGGTTTGTTATATAGACTTTCTGCTTTGCCATGGTCGATTGAAAAGATGTTTAAGAAAATGCGAGTAGTTGATTTTTGTAGTCATTCCCAAGATGGGCTTTCTGGTTGGTTGATTATTACGTTTGATAATGTTTGGCGTTTTATTCCAAGACCAAATATTAAATTTGGAGGATTTATATGTATAGATTGACTATTCAAGATAGTAATTACGATCGTCTTATTAGTTGTATGCGTGACTATTCCCTTACTATGTCTCCTGGAGCATTTTTAAATGCTTTTGTGCTACCCTCCTTCTTTAGGCTGAAGGAGTTCCGGTGTCCTAAATGTTTGAGGCCATTTGCTCTTGAACGTTCTCTTTTAGGTCGGCCCCAATATTGTCCCTATTGTGGGTCAAAGCTTGGCCAAGGTCTATCTTAATGCGCCTTCGACGCTTTGCGTCGAAGCATCGGCGAGCCCTTAAGCGTCGCATAATGTACCCCCTTACTCGAGCCGATTATTACGGGCCTTTTTTGATGGGTGGGGGTGGCGTCTCCCGCGAGCATGCCACCCCCACTTTTGGGCTTGTTATAAGGGGCCATATTTCGGCAAGGGAAGGACACGCCCCGGGCTTGTCTAATAATAAAACTTTGATGACATTGACATGGGAAAATAAAAAATGTAGGATAAACGTATGCGAGACGTTCCAAGAGTAACTATTTATATGGATCCTGATTTATTGGAGAAAGTCGATCAGTTGGCTGATCGTATGGATATCTCTAGGTCTCAGATGATTTGTAATCTGATTGCTATGGCTCTTGATGATGTGAAAATGTTAGAACGTCTTGGTTTGATTGATCTCGCGATCAAGCTCAAGGCTTTCCGTGAGCTTTTCCAAAGAAAGGTGCTTTTCCCTGAAGGGGGACTTTTTGGTGGTTTGGATGAAAAAGACTAAAGGCCCGTGCCGCCACACGGGCCTTTCAAAAAACTGGCACAGAATCAATAGGAGACTTCGTTGCAGAAGCGTCCTTTAAGGAAGTATAGGAAAATAATTTTCTTTGATCAAGATGCTCGTAAGAGCTATCTAGTTGATCCTCGTCTTTCCCGCCTTGTAAGAGCTTCTCGTCGTATTTCCGCTTGGGCCAAAACGGTTCAGCCTTTTGTCTCTCGTTCCTGCGTTTATATGCTGACTTTAACGGTTGCCCGTCCTGAGGATGAGCATAGGGCTCGTTCTGATCGTCGTCGTTTCTGGAATTCTTTTTCCCGTCGTCTCCGGCGTCATGGATTCAATATTCTTGGTTTTTGTTTTGTTACTGAGTTCCAAAAGAGGGGCGTTAGGCATTGGCATTTGGTTTTTGTCGTTGATCGTCCCTTGTATTCCAGATTGGTTCCTAAGTGGCTTAAGGCTGATTTGGATCTTTGGCCTTGGGGCTTTACTAACATAGTAAGGATAGAGAAGTCT
>JAMOUE010000342.1 GCA_027068235.1 Deltaproteobacteria bacterium
GCCTTCGCTATAGGGAATTGCTTCTGTGTGGCCAAAGCTCAAGAGAGGCAATTGTATCAGCGGCAAGAGATGTTGGACCCTCTCTTGTCTTGTGTGCCATTACAACTAGCATAGGCTTCTACAGCTTTATGCCTACTGATTTTTCTGGAGTCGCAGAGCTTGGGCTGATCTCAGGAACGGGTATGTTCATTGCTCTTTTTTGTAATTTTACTTTTTTGCCTGCCATGATAGCTCTTTTCCCCTTAAAGGCTGGGGTGAAACAGCGTTATTACATAACCTCAGACAATCATCCTGTTTTTTTAAAGATAATTGCGTGGCCATATAAAAGGGCAAGATTTTTGAGGATTTTGGCCGTTATTCTTACTGTTGCATGTATGTTTCTTGTTCCAAAGGTCAGATTTGACTCAAATCCCATTAACCTTAGGGATCCAGATGCTGAGTCCATTACCGCATTTAAAAAGTTGCTGGAAGATCCAAATGGTTCCCCTTGGAGTCTAGAATCTTTGGCACAAGATGAAAAAGAGGCCAAGGAGAAAAAGGCACGCTTTTCCAAATTGCAACTCGTACGTCACGCCATTGATCTTTCCTCCTTTGTTCCAGATAATCAGGAGGAAAAATTAGAAATAATCTATGATATCCAGATGTTTCTAAGCTCATTACTTGATGCCAAGGTTAGGCTAGAAACAGGGCCCATCGATAGGCAGATGGTTGCCTTGAAGCGTTTTAAAAACGAGCTTGAAATAACACTTGGCCATTTGAAAGAGGATACAAAAGCTGTTGCACAAGAGTTAGAAGACGATATAGAGATATTTTTGAAAAGGATAGATGGACTTGGTCAGATTGACAAACAAAGGGAGATTAACAGGCTTTCAACGGCCATACTCGGCTCGTTTCCCCAGAGGTTAAAAGAGCTTCAGATTGCCATGACAGCAGAACCTGTGAGCAGAAAAACACTGCCTCCAGATCTTGTTTCAGAATGGATAGGTAGGAGTGGAAGCTGGCGTATAGAAGTTGTGCCAAGGACCAACCCTAAAAATGATCAGGAGATAATGGCATTTATAAAAGAGGCAAGAAAGGTGGACAAAAACGTAACAGGATATCCTGTTCTTATAATGGAGGGAGGAAGGGCAGTTGTACGGGCCTTCAAGCAAGCCTTTTTCTACAGTCTTGTCTCCATTTTTTTGCTGTTGTTGTGCCTAATGCCAAATAAAAAAGATGCCTTTCTTATACTTTATTCCCTTTTGTTGGCAGGACTTTTGAGTTCTGGGGCAATGGTGCTTCTCGATTTGCCACTGAATTTTGCCAACATAATTGCACTTCCTCTAATTCTTGGAATAGGTGTTGATAATGGGATTCATATAGTCCACAGACACAGGCAGGCCTTGGAGCGCCCATCAAGCTTGCTACAAACCAGTACTGCAAGGGCAATATTTTTTAGTACCATGACAACCATTTGTAGTTTTGGCAACCTGGCTGTATCTCCTCATGTTGGCATGTCAAGTATGGGCAAGCTGTTGACAATAGGAATAGTAACAACCCTTGTTACCTCCATGATATTTATTCCAGCCTTTTTGTCAAAACCTCCTAAAAGAGTTATCAGCTGATGATACCAACCACACTTCAATATCAAACAATGATCATCTCGCCAAAAGGGGTAGAGGCTA